>JAIQGB010000108.1 GCA_020072905.1 Terriglobia bacterium
GGATTGACGCCCGCCGCCACAATATAGGGCGCACTGGCCGCGAAGTAGAATTGGTCGAAGAAGTAGTAGCTAGGCCGGCCCACGTTGAACTCACTGTTCTCCTGGTTACGCTTGTAGGAGGCGCCTATCTTGAGGGAGTGCTTTCCCTTGACGACGGCCAGCATGTCCGAGTAGTTGTAAACGTTCTCGTTAAAGAACTGGGGATAGCCGTTATAGGCGCCAAACTGGACGTCGCCGGTGTCAAACCCGATGGTCGGAACACCGTTTGTCGGCTTGGCAGGAACCAAGCTCAACTGGTTGCGGATGTACCCTGCCCGGAACTCGTTAACAACGTTCCCACTGAAGTTGTGGACGAAGCCAAACGCGCCGCCCGGGAAAGAAGCCGTGAAGGGTACGTAGAAGCCGCGTACCTGTGACGTCGCAGTCGTATTGTTAGGGTCCTTTTGAAGCAGGTAGTACATGCGGCCGAAGACACGGTTCTTGTCACCCTGGTAGTCGACCCGGCCCGCGAACTGGTCGCCGTTATAGAACTCTCCGACGGTTCTTGTGGGGACGCTGTAGTTCACGAGCCCCAACATCGGCGTGTCCCGGGCTATGGCGCCCGCCTGGACGGCCGGCGCCACCAACCCCATGCTAGGAGGACAGGCTGCACCGATGTTTGTTTGGATTTGGTCGTGCTCTGCCTGCGTTACCCCGACGAGAGCGCCCATGGTGTTCGCAACGTTTTGGGGGCTGCCGTTCAAGGGAGGCCCGCCAGGATAGGCGGGAGCCCCGATCAAATTCCACTGGTTGAGGAAGCACGGGTCTGTGTAGGCTGTGTAAGCATTCGGCAAGAAAGTGCCATCGGCATAGCCTGCAGAATCGCCAACAGGTGCCGCGATATCGTTTGCTGCCTGGCTGTTGATGACATCATCGACTGTAGAGAAATCCTGCGTAGGGTTGGGGCCGGGATATGCTTTGTAGAGCGCCGCCGCAACCGAGTTGGGGCTAGCAGTCGTAACCGCCTGGCGGAAGGCGGGAGTCTCCGTGAGGTACTGCTGCGGTGAGTTGGTCCGGAAGCGTTCCGCTTCGTAGCCGCCGAAGAAGAAGAGCTTGTCTTTCTTGATGGGGCCACCCAGATCGGCGCCGAATTGATTCTGACGCCAGGGGTCCTTCTTACTCCCCGAGAAGAAGTTCCGGGCATTCAGAGCGTCGTTGCGGAAGTATTCCCAGGCATTGCCGTGAAACTGGTTCGTCCCCGTCTTGATGCTCACGTCGGTGACGGAGCCTCCGGCGGCGCCGTACTCGGCGGAGAAGTTGTTGGTCATGATGCGGAACTCAGAGATAAAATCCGGAGAAGGTTGTGCGTCTGAGCCGCCTGTCAATCCCGTGTTGTCAACGCCATCGAGCTGAAACTGGTTGAAATTCAAGCGGTTGCCGTTGATGTTCGTGGCGCTGCCGCCCGCCGAGGCATTCTCCAGGTTAACGCCGGTGGAATTGATGGCCCCGGGAACCAACTGCATAAGATCGTAAATGTTTCGGCCGTTGAGCGGCATGTTCTGCACTTGGCTGCCGGTCACCACCGCCGACAGGCGGCCCTCTTCCGTATTCACCAGCGGGGCCACAGCTTCGACCGTGATGGTTTGCGTTTCCGCACCAACCTCCATGGTCAAGTCGAGCCGCAGAACCTGGTCGGTAGTTAATTCGATGTCGCGATTGATGTGCGTCCTAAATCCCTTTGCCTCCACCTTGACCGTGTAAAGACTGGGGAGGAGCGAGGTAATGGAGTAGATGCCGGCGGAATTGGTGGTGAGATGGAAATCAACGCCCGTTCTTTCGTTAAGGATTGTTACGGTGGCGCCAGGCACCACAGCGCCCGACGGGTCAGTGATCACACCCGTTATCGTCCCCGTCGTGCCCTGGCCAAGGAGTGTGGTCACTCCAAGGAGCGAAAGACATACAACTCCCCCGACACAAGCCAGAAACCTCTTCCTCAGCTGCGTAAACATTGACTCCCCCTTCGTCACAGAATCGGAATGAATCTCACCCGTGACCGCGCGCCAATTCCGTATTGAAATGCGAAATCGAAAGACAGCGACAATGGCCGAGAGCATCATTTGCAAGGCGACCAAAGCAACTTGCTAATGAGCATGCGAGAATCTAAGAGAGGAAAACTCAAATAGGCCCAAAGTCTTGGGTCTAGAAATCGGGCGAAAAGATACTCCTGCCCCGTGTCGAGTGTCAAGCAAAAGATTCGCCATACTTGGAACTTCTTTGGTAAGAGTGCATCTTTTTGCAAACAAACGACATAGGTTTTGCAGGACACCACGTCCGTCCGGCGGTTACAAAATGTCATAGGCGGGAATTCGGAGAATTGGATTTCTTGACCTGTGACAAGCTGTAGCCGGACCCTCGGCCGCGCCAAGCTTCAACCAGCGGGCAGGCGCAGCTCACCGGATCCCGCAAAGCGGTTCGCAGTCCATAGAATCCGAGGCGATAGCCTTTATTGTCTGGGCTGGCCGTTGCTGAATTCCAGCGCGCGGCCGTCGAGTTGGCCCGGCGTGGCCACTCCCAGAATCTTGAGGACGGTGGGAGCGATATCGAGAATGCTGGGATCGGTCGAAGAAACGACGCGGTTCGAAAAGAAGATGCCTTGTGTGTCGCTGGGATCGGAAGCGCAGTGGTCGCCGCTCCACTTCTTCATGTTGGCGACAACGATGCCGGAAGGGATGGCGCCCAGTGACGTCTGCCAGGAAGTCCGATAGCCGTCGTAGAAATCCACTTGCAGGTCCGGGGCGTCGGGCATGTGGGGGCCGTGGAAGATCTCATGTCCGAGATGAACGCTCTGAATGACCGGTTGCTGCGTATCCGGGTCGCGCACCGCAAGGAGCTTCTGACGAATCTCCTCCAGAACCTTGTCGGTCTCTGGGCCGGGGTCCAGGATTCCAGACTTCTCTCGGCCGCGAAGATTCAGGTAGATTTGGCCAAGGCCCAGGGCGTAGGCCTTCGTGTGGTTCCAATCGACATTGGGAAAGAAGCTGCCTTGCCCGAAGAGGTTTTCAAGGCTGTAGGTCTTGTCTTCCGCCCCGGGATTCTTCAGCGCCATGTAGCCGTTCTGGACCAGCCAGGTGTTGGTATTAAAGCCCTTGCGCCAAGTGTGGAAGCCGTGGTCGGAAACGATGAGGAGCGTGCTTCCGGGCTTTATGGCGGCGACGACCTCACCCACGATTCCATCCATCCGCTCGTACGTCTGCAGGATGGCGTCGCCGTATTTCGCGGCAAGCACCGGGTCATACCGTGGGTGCTGCGGGTCGATGAGCCGGTAGAACATGTGCGAGACGTGGTCGGTGGCCAGAAAGACTGAAACCAGCAAGGTCGGCGGATCATTCTTCAGCTCATCGAGCGTAATCTCCGCCTGCTTGTCCATAGTACGGAAGGCGTCTTCCAGGAAGACTCCCTCGTCGATCTTCTCTTCATTCAGTGCCCACGTGTCATGCCACCAGCCCAGGGTCTTGATGAGGCCGTGCTTGTGGACAAGCTCCGCAGTGTAGTCCCCAGGGGACGAAATCGGGAGGGGCGGCGATTCGGGATCCAGATCCAGCGGCGACATGTAAAGGCGCAGGTCCGGCGTCGCCTGGAGCACGTAGAAGCGCGAGATCGCCGAGACGGAGAGGAAGGGCGTGATCCGGAATTTGACGCGGAACCAGTCGCTCCAATGCCGTTCGGCAACGGTCTCCGTGTGCCCGCCCAAGTTGATGGTGACGGCGGTGCCCTCGGGATTGACCCGGAACTGAATGGGGACCGAGATTCTTTTGTAAGACTTCGCGGTCGGGTCGACGGGGCCCTCCACTTCGGCATTCGCCGCGTTGCCGTTCATCTCCAGACGAACGAGCTTGCCTCCGAATTCGGTGTCGCCGACATCCCATTGCGTCAGGTCCGTGCCGAAATAGAAAAACGTCCCCCACGTCCCGCGAATGTCGGGAACACCCAGGCCTGCCCAGAGCAAGTCTGGGGATCGCGCTTGAGGAAATCGAAAATCCCCGTTCCGCCGGGATTGAGCCCCGTCGCGAACGATGCCCAGGCCACGGGCGACTCGGGCGGATTCGTCGTGCCGAGCGGCCGGAACGTTCCGCTCTCGGCGAGCCGCTGGAGGTTGGGAAGGTGGCCTTCCTTCGCCCACTTCGCCAGCAAGTCCGGATCAGCGCCGTCGAATCCCAGCACGACTACCTGCGTCGTTACCGGACGCGTTTTTGTTCCGCCGCAGGATAGCGCCACCATGGCGACGCAGAGTGCCGAGATGAGAAGCGCGATTCTACCCGGGTTGCCGATGGACCTGCCCCTCATAAACCTCAACCTTCCATTGTAAGGACAGAGCCAATCCGCGTCGAGAGAAAACCCCTTGGCAAGAAGAGGCATTTTGCGGCGAGTCACAGCGGACTGGGTCATCCGAACCGCGAGAAGGACCGGTCAATCGTGAACGACATGGTGGCGATGGCGCTCTCGACGTAACTGGCCAGCGCCTCTCGATAGAACGCGATGCTTCGCTCCCGAACCGAGATCTCGGGTTCCTGGGGAGATACCAGATGGTGGGTCTCGTGGAGGAGCACGCTGAGCAGGCGGAGGCGGAACTGCTGCGCGCGGAATTCCTCGAGCCGCGAGCCTTCGCGGAATTTCGCATCCAGGGCGGTGTCTGAAAGCGGCTGGGCCAGCCAGGTCTCGATCCGGGTGTAAGCGATGTCCATTTCTCCCACCTGCGCGCCGCCGAAGGCGTCATGGGGTTCGGAAAACGGGGCCTCGCGCACAAAGAGGTGGCGGTGGCCCAGGCATCCGCAGACGTTTTTCCTCCGGAGCTGGACAACGATCAGGCTGGGAGCTTTGAAGAGGATCTCATCGTAGCTGGCACGGCAGTGAGGCGGGACGCCCGCCCAGTCCTGCTCGACGACGAGCGCGACTTGGCGGGCCATCGCGGCGTCGCGAAAAGAATGGGCGATGATGACGAGTGGGGTCGCGCGGTCCGCGAAGCACGCTACGCGGTACCGCCGTCCGCTCAGCCACTGGCGCCAGCGCGCCCGGCGCGGCAGCTTGCACAGGTATTCCTCAATCGCGGTTGGAGAAAGAACGTTTTCCATGTGAGTCCATTGTAATGGACCGGGGTCTAACCAAGATTCAGCGGCTCTACTTCGCATGCCAGCATGTCCGGCGGCATCCCCAGGCGCACGGCCAAAGTTGGTGCCACATCGGTCAGCTTGATGCGCCCGAGATTCCTGCCGGGCGCCACGCCGGGCCCCGCAATGACGAAGGATGCTTCCATTCCTTCGCGGCCCGGCAGGTGGCCGTGCGTGCCGCGGTCTTCGGTACTCTCGCTGATCGCCGGGCCTGCAAAGCGCTTGGAGAAGCAGAAGCCCGGCGCCGCGTCCAGCATCCACTCGGCATCGGGATCACTGCCGAGAGACTCAAGCTTCCTGCGGTCCACGACTTCCGCCACGGCCCCGGTCGCCTTCAACCGCTCAAGCGAGCAGTCGAGGGCGCGCTGTTCCGCAGCGGTGGGTGTCTCCAGCCAGAAGACGGCGAACGACCCGCCCGCCTGCACAGCGCCGAGATGCCGAAGCTTCGGTTCCCCCTCCGCGTTCGTCCCGAACAGCCCTTCTTCGCCAAGAATCACCAGCGGAGCAACCTCCTTCTCCACGGGCAAAAACCCGTGGTCCGACAAGACCACGAAGGTGACCGAATCTTCGCCACAGGAGGCGTCGCGAAGACGACCGACTTCCGCATCGGCTTCCTCCAGCGCCGCCATCGCTTCCGAGGACCGAGGGCCGTAGTGGTGGGCTTGGTGGTCATAGCCCACAAAGTGCACGAGCAGCAGGTCAGGACGATACTTCTTCCACAGGTAGAGGGCCACCTCGCCGCGCAGGTGGTCGGGACGCGCCCGATCCACAGAGAGCGGCAAAGCGCTCGCCAGTTCCTCAAATAGTCCCGGCGTCGCATGACGCGCCACGGTGCGGAAATCCTGGTGAGGGTCGGGTGCGGCCGGGTCCCAGATTTCGGGAAGGTTGAAATCAATGGGGGCTCCCGCGCTGACCGGCCAGCTAACCGCGGCGGTTGTGAGCCCCCCCGCGCGCGCGACACTCCAAAGCGCGGGAACCCGGATTGCCTGCGCGAACCAGTGCCAGCGCCGCGCGGGCTCGGTGGGATCAAGCGAAACCAGGTGACTGTATATACCGTGGACTCGCGGAGGTGTTCCGGTGAGCAGCGTCGCGTGCGCGGGGTAGGTCGTGGAAGGATAGACGCTCCCCATAGCGTCGGCGCCCGCGCCCGCCGCGGCGAGAGCTTTGATGTTCGGAAGCTTTAACCTCAGCTCATCCGGCCCCCGGTAGAAGCTCGGATGCATCCCGTCCACGGAAAGAACGATCAAGCGCGCTGGTCTCGTATTATCCGCCACCGATCTTGTTTCCACCCCACGCACGGCCTTCCGCTTGGGGCGGTCGTGGGTTATAATAACAGCATCAAGGGCGATGGAGTTCGCCTGAACCGTCCCCCGGTGAGGGGGCTGATGACTCCTGGCTGCCATGTGGCGTCCAGGAGTTTTTTGTTGGGCGCAATGGCGAGCAGAAAGTGGACCGGCGTTGCGCATATTCCTTCTCATCGTGTTCGGCTCAGCCGGCACTCTCGCCCGGTATGCGTTGCAAGGTTGGGTCCAGGACCAGTCCGGGCCATCCTTTCCGGCGGGCACCCTCGCTGTGAACGTGATCGGGAGCTTCCTATTGGGATGCATCGGCCAGTTCGCCCTGGACCATCTGTGGGTCTCCCCGGAGTGGCGCGTCGCCATCACCATCGGCTTCTTCGGGGCCTTCACCACCTTTTCGAGTTTCGGCTGGGAGACTGCCCACCTGTTGGACTCCGGTGAGTGGATGAGGGCGGCAATCTACGCGGGCGCGAGCGTCCTGGGTGGAATCGTGGCGGTGATGCTCGGCATGCGACTGGCGGAGCGGATTTAGGAGGCGCGATGGAACACCAGAAGTTCGAAGGCGACAGGACCCTGATGCGAATCTTTATCGGGGAATCCGACAAGTGGCAGCGCAAGCCCCTCTACGCAGCCATCGTGGAACTCTTCCGCCGCGAAAACTTCAGCGGCGTGACGGTACTGCGGGGCGTGGGAGGTTACGGCTCCGCCAGCCGCTACCACACCGAGAAGATTCTGCGCCTCTCGCAAGACCTGCCCATTGTCATCGAGCTGATCGAGTATGCGGAACGCATCGAGCGCATCCTGCCGAAGCTCGATGAAATGATCGGCGGCGGGCTCATCACTTTGGAGAAAGTGCGGGTCATCCTCTACCGGTCCCGCAAGTAGCGCAGCTCCCGGGAGTGCCCCATGGCCTTGCATGAACTGCACGCGCGTCGGTTGGCAACCGTCGCTACCGTGGTCGAGGCCGCGCTGGACCGGATCGAGGTCGTTCTACAGCGCATCGAGGACATCGGAGAGGTCAGCCATCCAGCCTTTCGATTCACGCCGCAACAGATCCGCGGCGCGCGCCGAGAGATGGCCCGGATTCGTCACCGGCTTGGCGAGGCCCTCGAGCATTTCTCAATCCCCCGACGCAAGACGGACCCGCGACAGGTGCTGGCCGCGGAACTCTCCACGCTTTGGGTGATACTGGAAAACGCCTTGCCGAAACGTTTGAAAGGCTACGGGCGGGACTTCGATCCGGCCGACCGAATGGAGTGGGAAAAGCTCATTCGGGATCTGCTGCGCGACATCGAACAGATTCGGACCCTTTCGGCGGGCCACGACGGGAAACCTTCGCGCGCCCCGAGCACCCCGCGATGAGGGCTGACGTGACCTTGCCGCCGGAGGATCGGGCATATCTCGGATAAGCAATTCCCTCAAGCCTTCTTTGCCACCAGGATGAGTTCGCCCGGATACTTCGAGCCGTAAGGACTCTTGTCGTAGTCGGCGTAAACCTGCTCGACCTCGAAACCACTCCGCGCCAGAAGATGCTCTGCCTCGTAGCGGAACAAGTACCGCATCACGAAACGGTGCACGAACCGCTCCTCATGCCCGTCGGGATAGGTCACGCGATAGATGAGCTCAACCTCCTGGGTCTGCCGGAAGAAATCGCGGCCGAGAATGTGATGACGGCGGAGCACTCTGCGGCCGTCGGGCATCGTGAAGGGCGGCTCGCGGTTCAAATCCTCCAGAAACCGGTCGTCGGCAAGGTGCGGCAGCGAAGGATTGAATAGATCCAGAACGAGCGAATCCCCCGCCAGGAGGTGCCGGCGGATGGTCGCGAGCGAGGCCATCTGATCTTCCACGGAAATCAAATGCTGGAAGGGGCGGAAGGGGACGGTGACCAAGCGGAACTCGCGCCCCAGGTCAAACTGCCGCATGTCTCCTTCCACCAGTTGGACCTTCGTCTGGACTTCTTGCGGCTCGTGCGCCAGTTTGGCGCGGCAAACCTCCATCATCGACGCGGAAGAATCCAGGCCGACGATTTCGACGCCCGCACGCGCCGTGGGGATCAGCACGCGTCCGGTCCCGGAGCCGATTTCGAGCACGGGGCCGCCCGACTGGCGCGCCAGCTCCACGAAGAAGTCCACATCGCGCCGCTCGCGATAGGGCACCACGTAATCGTAAAACTCCGCCACAACGGCGTACTCGTCGTAACCGCGCGGATGTTCCATGCTGCTCTCCTTCAACGCTCCGCGAAGTATCTCATGATGGGCCGCGTTCGGGAACGGCGTAGGACTTCGACAAACCCTGTCATTGGGGAACCAGGAGGGTGTGTCCTACTGCGCGTGGTAGATATATACGCCCCCCATGCGGACACGCACCCGAATCTCCTGCTCGCCCTGGGGATTCCAGAACGACACGCCGCGAGCGAAGCCCGCCTCGTTCTCCCCATTCAGATCGCTCTGCGCGTAGCCCAGGAATGAGCGGGCGCTCAGCAGGCGCAAACGGTCGACCGAAGGGACGGTGACTTCAACGTTGCCGTAGCTGACGCGAACATCCTGCTGACCTTCCACGCCGCGAATCGTCACGTCGCCATCGATGCAGCGGAGCGTCAGGTTGGCTTGGTAGGGCATGCGGATACGAAAGTTCGCCGAGAGCTTGGTCGCGCCGCGAAAGAGCCGCCACGGCCGACGCGGGGGGTAGAGGGTGCGCAGGAATGCCTCCTCACCGTTTTCCTTGAGCTCGATCCGAATCTGCCCGAAAAGCCGGCGTGCCTTGGCCTCCGACCCCGCGTTCACCACCTTCTCCGCCTCGATTTCCACGCCCGGCTCTTCCCAACCCTCAACCCTGATGTTGCCGATGCGCGTGTCGACGTAGAGCGTCCCGCGCGGAAAAAGCCCCGCCGTGTAGTGCGACACCTGGCTGAATTCGTCGGCACGCACCCCCGCGGGAAAGATGCCAATGCACATCAAAACGGCGAAGCATGAAAGATAAAGGATGAAAGATGGAAAGACGTTTGCTCCCCAAAACCTTTTGCCCGGAATCAACCTCGATCTACTGGCCATCATACTTCAACCTTCATCCTTCATCCTTCCCTCACCCTTCGGCCTTCGTGCTTTTTGCAGGCATGGGGACTGCTTTGCGAAACGGCTTGCTTTCCACGAGCCCCGCGCCCTCTCTGACCACCAGGATGTGATCGACGGGCGGGTTTTCGACGATACCCTTTTGCCCGCTCGGCCAAGTAAGCTCCAGCCGGTCGATTTTTGCCGCCGCACCCAGCCCAAAGTGCAGACGCAAATCGCTGGAAGAAAGATAGCTGCCGCCGCTGCGCACTTCGTCGTATTGTGTGAGCCCGCCGGCAATCACCCGCACCTTGGTCCCGATCCCGTCGCGATTGCTCTTCACCCCCTCCGTTTTGATGAGAATGGAATGGTTCGCATTCTTGCGCGCGTGGCGGATGAGGTCGGGCGAACCGTTCATGTTGCTGATCATGAACTCCAGGTCGCCGTCGTTGTCGTAATCGGCGGTGGCGAGGCCGCGGCTTACTTTCTTGATCGCCAGCCCCGGCCCGGAGCCGAGTCCAACCTCCTGAAACATGCCGTCGTGCTGGTTGTGGAAAAGCAGGTTCCGCTCCGCGTAGGTGATCCCGGTCGAGTATCGGTCCATCTGCGGAAACGTCTGGCCATCGGCAAGCAGGATGTCTTTCCATCCATCGTTGTCGTAGTCGAGGAATTTGGCGCCGAAGGTCGTAAACAGCCAGCCGACGTCCCCAAGCCCCGCCGCATAGGTGACATCGGAAAACGTTCCATCGCGGTTGCTGTGATAGAGATTCTTGGTGTCGTCGGAGAAGTTGCCTTTGACCAAATCCAGCCAGCCGTCGTTATCGTAGTCGCCGAAGTCGGTGCCCATGCCCGCCTGCTCCTGGCCTTCGCCGCTGTAGGCGACGCCCGCTTGCGGGCCCACATCGGTGAAAGTTCCATCGCCGTTGTTGTGATAGAGCGAGCTGGGGGTCGAGTCGTTCGCGACGTAGATGTCGAGGCGCCCGTCCTGGTCGTAATCACCCATCACCACGCCGAGGCCGAAATACTCGCCGGGGTCGATCCCCGCCTTCTCGGTGACGTCGGCAAACGTCCCGTCGCCATTGTTGTGAAACAGGATGTCGCGGCCTCCGGGCAGGCCGCGCGGACCGCAGAACGTGTCAATCCCCCGGTAGGTGCAATTGGGAGCGCTGCCGGGCTCGCCCAGGTGCGCGATATCCACGTCCACGTAATTGGCGACGTAGAGGTCGAGCGAGCCATCGTTATCGAGGTCACCGAAGGCGCAGCCCATGCCCCAGCCGTGGCCCTGCACGCCGGCTTTGGCGGTCACATCGGAGAACCGCCCGTTGCCCTCGTTGTGGTAGAGCACGTTCCCGCCGTAATACGTCACGTAGAGATCGTCGCGGCCATCGTTGTCATAATCCCCGGCGCAGACGCCCATCCCCCAGCCCGTGTGATTGAGCCCCGAGTTCGCTGAGACATCGGTGAAGGTGCCATCGCCGTTGTTGTGAAAGAGGCGGGAACGCGCACTATCGCCCCGCTTCCAGTGCTCGAACGTCGAGCCATTCACCAGGAAGAGGTCGGGAAACCCGTCTTGGTCGTAATCAATCCAGGCGAGGCCGCCGCCGCCCTTGGCTTCGATGATGTAGCGCTTCTCGGGGCCGCCGCTCGTGAGCGTGAAGTGAATCCCGGCTTTCGCCGACACCTCCACGAACTGCTCGGCGGCGGGAGTCCGGGCTGGCGGAGTCAAGCGCGGTGTCCCGCGCCTCTGGGCGGCACTCGTACCCGGGTGCATGGCAATCACAGCCGCCACGGCGAGCACGGAAGAAGTGACGATGACCTTGAGAATTGTGTGCCGGAAGCGAATGCTCCACCTCAGTCTTAAATTGCGGCGGCGAGCGGCCTCAGGCCCTCAGGGCCGCTGGCCGGCGATGCCCGACTGCTGATTCTTGCCGCGCGCGTGCAGCTCCGCGACGATCTTGTATTCGCGCGCCGCGTCCTCGTTCTTCCCCAATTGCTGATAGGTGCGCGCCAACGCGTAATGGGCCTCGACGTGGTCGGGCTCGAGCTCGATCACCTTATGCAGCGCCTGCTCGGCTTCCGCAAGTTGCTTCCGGGCCACGAAGACGCGCGCCAAACCGTACTCCGCCTGCACAGCCTGCGGCTTCACGCTCAGGCCCTTGCGGAAGAGGCTTTCGGCCGCATCGAGATTCCCTCGTCCCAGCTCGATATTTCCCGCCAGCCAGTACACGTCGGGGAAGCCGGGATTCTGTTTCATCTCCTGCTGATATTCCGCCAGCGCGGCGGTGAGATTCCCCTGGCTTTGGTACGCGTAGCCGAGGTGGTAGTGGACGAGCGGCAGTTGCGGCGAGAGCGCGAGCGCCTTCTTGAACTGCTCGATGGCGGGAAGCGTGAGATTCAGGTTGTGGTAAGCGCGACCGAGCAGGAGATGGGCTTGCGCGTTTCCGGGCTCGAGATGCACAAAGGTTTCGAGCGATTTCTCCGCTTCCGGGTAATTCTTTTCGCTCAGGTCGACGAGCGCCAGATTGAAGTAGTTCTGAACAACCTTCGGGTCGAGAGCGATGGCGCGCTGAAACGCCTGTCGCGCTTCGCCCGCCGCCCCCTTCTTGAAGAGCGCCGCACCAAACAGTTGATACAGTGTGGCTGACTTCGGATACTGCTCCACCGCCCGGCGCGCCTCGTCGATCGCGGTGTCGATTTGCCCCGCTTCAAGCTGCGAGCTGATGCGCTCGACGAGCGTCTGCTCGGAAATCTGCGCCCACAGGACTGGACTGCTCGGAAAGAGAATGAGGGCGAGAACGGCAGCGAGACTGATCGCCCGGAGTGTGCGGCGCGGACTCACAAACCGATGGTACCCGCCGCGAAAGAACGAAGTCAAACCCGCGACCGGACCGACGCGGTGCGGGCGAGGACGCGAGGCCAGCCCGAGAATCAGATGATTCCCAGCTTCTTCGCGACCTTCTCGAGAATCTGAAGAGCCTGGGACATCTCCGCCTCAGTGTGCGTGGCGGTGACGATGGTGCGAATGCGCGCCTTGCCGTGGGGCACGGTGGGAAAGCCCAAGCTCTGCGCAAAGACACCCTCGGCAAAGAGTTGGCGCGAGAACTCGTGCGCCAGCGCCGCGTCGCCGACGATCACGGGTGTAATCGGTGTCTCGCTCATCCCGGTGTTAAAGCCGAGTTTCTTCAGACCTGCTTTGAAGAAGCGGGTATTCGCCCAGAGCTTTTCGATGAGCTGCGGCTCCTCTTCCAGGACCTCAAAGGCCGCAATGCAGGTGGCGGCGACGGAAGGCGGGTGAGAAGTCGAGAAGAGGAACGGCCGCGCGCGGTGGTAGAGGAACTCGATCGCATCGCGCGTGGAGCACACATAGCCGCCCAGCGCGCCGATGGCCTTGGAAAGCGTGCCCACCTGGATATCCACGCGTCCGTGCAGGTCGTAGTGATCCACGGTCCCGCGCCCGTTGCGGCCCAATACGCCGGAAGCGTGCGCATCGTCAATCATCATGATGCAGCCGTACTTTTCGGCCAGTTCGACCAGCCCCGGCAGTGGCGCGATATCGCCGTCCATGGAGAAGACGCCGTCGGTGATCAGCAACTTGTGGCCGGAATGGTTTTGAATCTCCTTGAGGATTTTCTCGCACGCCTCGACGTCCTTGTGCGGGAACACTTTGATTTCCGCGCGCGAGAGCCGGCAGCCGTCGATGAGGGAGGCGTGGTTGAGCTCGTCGGAGATGATGACATCCTCGCGGCCCAGGATGGCCTGCACCGTGCCGGCGTTGGCCGTAAAGCCGGACTGGAACACCACGGACGCTTCGACGTGTTTGAATTTCGCAATCTTCTCCTCGAGCGCCATGTGGAGTGTCATCGTCCCGGCAATGGTGCGCACCGCTCCCGAGCCGACGCCCCACTTCTCGATGGCTTCGAGCGCGCGCTGCTTCAACTTCGGGTGCGTCGTGAGACCGAGGTAGTTGTTGGAAGAAAGGTTGATGACCTCGCGGCCGTCGAATCGCGCCACGGGGCGCTGCTCGGTCTCGAGGATGCGCAGCTTCTGGTAAAGCTTCTGCTCGCGCAGCTTATTCAACTCGTCGGTCAAGTACTGCAAAGGAGCGCCAGGCATAGTCAACTCCAGGGAATAGTGAATGGTGAATTGTGAATGCTGAAGGCTAAGTGCAATCTGTTTGCGCGGGCAATCCGTGGCTCACCGGCTCGCTTTCACCATTCACTATTCACCCTTGATCTCGCGGCCATGATAGCACACGGGCCCGCAGCGGGCTGGCGGCGTGAACGGGCAAGGGCGGAGGGAGTTACTGAATTTTGCGCCGCAATTTCTCGAGCGCTTCCTTGGCGAGGGCATAGTCCGGGGAGAGTTTGAGGGCCTGCTCGAAATGATGCCGGGCCTTACCGAACTGCTCCGTGGCCATGTAAACCCGCCCCAAGTTGTAATGCGGATAGTGGTATGACTCGTAGCGCTTGGACTGCAGGGCGCGCAACAGCCAGGATTCCGCGCCGTCGTAATCGCCTTTCTCGATCAGGTAGGCCCCGATGTCGTTGTAGGGGTTGCCGAACTCCGGGTCGATCTGGATGGCTTTCTTGCACTCGGCGATGGCGTCGTCGAGCCTGCCCTGGAAGCGGTAAGTCCAGCCCAGGAACGTGTAAGCCTCGGCGGTGGGATGAATCTCCAGCGACCGTTTGTAGAGCTCGACGGCCATGTCGTACTCGCCACCCATCTGGTATTGGTAGGCTTCTTTCAGCAGCTCCCACGCGGATTGCAATTCCTCGGCGCCCATGCTTGTGGTCCCGTTCCATTCAGTAGCACAAGGGAGCGGACCTGTCAATCCGGCCGGCCCCGCTGCACGCGGCACACAACAAGGTTGCGGTCGAACGGACAATGCGAGTATGCTCCCTCTCTTGCTGGGGCTCGAGAGTCAATCATTTGGACTCACATGCTATGAAGAGTCGCCTGCGCGCGGGCGACCGACTGGAAATCGTCACTGGTGGCGGCGCCTTTGAAGTCTGGGCGGAGCCCTTTGCCTCGCCGCCCTCCGTCTATTACGAAGGCGAGCGCTTCGATTGGAAAGAGCTGGATTCCGTCGTCGCCAAGGTCCTCGCGCAACTCACCGCAGACGACGCTCGCTGCCGCTGGGTGGAGGACTGAAAGCACTTCGCGGCGCGGACGCAGAGAATCAGAAGAGTCGGTATGAGCGAAGTCCAA
>JAIQGB010000500.1 GCA_020072905.1 Terriglobia bacterium
CGGTAGTCCGTTGGATCAAGGTGGCAGGTAAAGGTTCAGGCCGTGGCCTGCCGTGACTGAGTTGATCAGGGCTTGCAGCTGCGGGGGCGGGGGCGCCGTGGACCATGCGGTCCACCAGCGCTGCAGCACGGTCCACGGGGTGAGCCAGGCACGCACGGCGCGGAGCGCCCGGGGCCAGGACGGGGCCGGCGGCGGCGCCGCTTGCGGCCCCCCTCTCTCCGTCGCTGGCGTCTGCGGCCGGCGGCGTGGCGGGCGGGGGGCCGGGAGGGGCGGGCCGGGCGGCCCAGCTCGTCCTTGACCTGCTTATGACCCTGCTCGATCCAGTTGCGGATCCCGTAGATCCGCACGATCCCGGCCAGGCTGGCAGCCGGCCAGGGGCTGTCTTCCTCGCGCGGGCCGCCGGGCCGGGGCAGGTTAGTGACCAGGTACCAGGTGGCCTTATCCGGCAGGGTTCCCGGGTCGGCGGTGACTGCCGCCAGGCGCCGGGCGCCGTCCGGCCCCCAGGCGCCCGAGGTGGCGCCGGCGGCCCGCCAGGTCCCGGCGTGCCCATCGCGGAACGTCCTGGTCACAGGCCGCCAGCCGCCCGGGTCATCCGGCCCGCCCCAGGCCAGCGCGCGGGCCGCGTCGACCGGGGTGTGCGCGTCTGCGGCCCGGGCCAGAACGCGTCATTCCCTACATCATGGAATGGAATTTCAACGTCCAGCATGAGTTCGTCCAAGACTGGGTGGCCCAAGTGGCTTACGTGGGGACACGCGGCTTGCATCTGTGGAACCACGAATCCAGCAACTTGAACCAGCCACCCTTACCACTCGATTCCAACTTCTCCGTGGGGAATTTCGGCCGGCCCTACTACGACCGACTGCCAAACCTCGACGTCATCCTGCCCTGGAACTTCCCGGAACTGAGCCTCGCCTATCACGCTTTCGAGGCCTCGTTGAACAAGCGGTTCTCCCAGGGGTTCAACATCATGGCGTCCTACACCTTCGCCAAGAACCTGGGGACCGCGGATGGCAACGTGGCCGCGGAGATTCAGAATGCTTATGACATCGCGGCGGAAAAAGGCCCAGTGCAGCCGGATCAGCGGCATCGGTTTGTCGTCAGCTATCTGTGGGAGGTGCCCTTCGGCCACGGCAAGAGGTTTGGGGCCAACCTGCCGAAGGCCGCCGACCTCGCCCTGGGCGGCTGGCAGATCTCGGGTATCACGCTGTGGCACAGCGGCGAAGCGTATACGGCGGGACTTTCTTTCGATCAGACCAACACGGGGGCCGGCGGACGGCCCGACCGCATCCACAACCCGTACGATTTCTCCTTCGACACGGCTACGCAGGCTGCTCTGGGATGCAGCAATCCGGGTCACCAGACACTCGATTGCTTCTACAATCAAGCCGCATTCGTGGTGCCGCCACTGGCCCCTGGTCAGACATTTGCTCACCTCTACGGCAACGGCGGGCGAACCAACTTGCGCGGGCCGGACCAGCGCAACTTTGACTTCGCGATTTTGAAGAACTTCCGCATCACGGAGCGTCACCAATTGCAGTTCCGGGCGGAGCTCTTCAACCTTTTCAACACGCCGCAGTTCGCTCTTCCTAACGGGACTGTGGACGTGGAGGGCGGCGCGAGCATCTCCAGCACCTTGCCGGACAACCAGCGCGAGATTCAGCTCGCGCTGAAATGGTCGTTCTAGGCAAGACGAAGGCGAGATTGTGGCCGCTTGAGTTCCGACGCGATGGCGCCGGGCTCAGACGGCCACAGTTATCTGGGGGAGAGATGGCATGAAGCGCCGCGAAGCGAGCAGGCTGATGGTTTCATTTCCTCCCGCGCCAGTCGCCCTCGTGCTCCTCGCCCTCGGACATTTCCCGTCGCCCGGCACCGTTGTTGCTTGCAGGACTTTCTCCCGCACCGCTTCAGGCGGAAGCCTTCTTCAGGGCGCCAGTGAAGATTTCTTTGAGCCGCCGCGCCACGATTCGTTCTTCGCCGGGCATCATCATGAAGGGCGTAACGCTCAGGCCGTGCGCATTCTCTCCCTGCAAACAGATGACGCTAGGCTCTCCGTCTTCAAGCTGCTTGGCGCACTCCTGCTGAGTCATGCCGAACGCCTTCTCGTCCCACTGAAAAGAGAGGTGGGGGACATGATTCGCCACGTCCGGGACGAAACGGCCCATACGCACACCGGGCACCGCGGAAACGGCTTTCGCGATGGCGTCGAGCCGGGCTTCCCTCCAGGGCCGCAAACATGCCGCAAATCTCTTCTTTGCCCACCTTGCAGGGCCGGCCGAGCGTGTCCTCGTGAGGACTGTTATGGAGCAGTGCGGCCTCGATCAGATCCTTTCGCCCCAGGAGCAGCCCAGCGCATTGCGGCCCGCGCAGCCCCTTGCCACCGCTGAAGGCCACGAGATCAAACCTCATCTTGTTGTAGTCGCTCAGATGCTCTTTCGGGGGAACGTCCGCCGCCGCGTCGTTGAACGTGGGAACGCCGTGCCGCTTGCCGATGTCGATGAATTCCTGGAGCCCGATTTTGCCCTGATTTTGCGCGGCGTTGAGGAAGTACATCATCGCGGTCTTCTCGCTGCTGGCGTTTCCCATCTCCTCCGCCGTTTCCACAACCACGAGCTTCACGCCTGCATTGCGGATGGCGTGGTCGAAAGCGTTGCGGTGTGTCTTCTGGATGATGACTTCGCTCTTCATTCCCGTGATGTCCGGCAGGCGCTGGATCTTCTCGGGATCGCTTCCCGCCACGCACGCGGCTGTGCCCAGCATGATGGCGGCTGCCGCGCCTGAGGTCACCATCGCCGCTTCGACGCCCAGCATCTCTGCGATCTTTCTCCCCACGGCCTCGTGCAATTCCGGAAGCCACACATAGTGGTGCGCCGCCTCTTCCATCGCCCGGGAGACTTCCGCGGGCATCAACGAGCCGCTCAGGAAAGTGTAAGTGCCCTTGGCATTGATGCGCGTGCGCACACCGAGGCGCTCGTAGAGGCTGAGCGTTTTGTGCGTCGCCCCCTTCTCCGTCTTCTGATCCGCAAAGAGCCGAGGCGGGCAAAAGCCTCCCAGGGCTGCGGCGATCGATCCGCCTGTCAGGAATCTCCGCCGTGTGGCCTGCCAATTGAAGAGTGCCATGCTTCCCCCCTTTCGAACCGAAGACGCTTCGGGTGTGGCTATTCTCGCTCCCCGGCTGAAGTCGGGGACACGTGCGCGGGACACGAAATCGGCAGGTTGGGTGCGGGATCCGCCCTTCGAACATTTCGGCGATGTCGTGGGCCGTTGGCGCGACACCCCGTTGCGTTAGCCCCGCCGCACCACTACCAGGGCAAGGATCAAGAGAGGGTTGTTGCAGACGTGCCTCCGCTCGCCTGATCTGCCTCCCCTTGGACGCGCGCATTTGGCGAAGCAGGACCACCCGCATCCATCATGAACTTGGGAGGCTTAAGCAGCGGCACTTCAAAGATTCTTTCGGTGATCAGCAGGGCCGCTCCAAGTACGCCGACTTGCGGGCCGAGCTTCCCGAACCGAATATCCAAATCCTGCGTCGCGTGACTCAAGGCCTGAGCCCGAACAACACGGCTCACCTGGTCTAGAAGTTGCTGTCCGGCGGCTTCGAGTCGGTAGTCAAGG
>JAIQGB010000501.1 GCA_020072905.1 Terriglobia bacterium
CTTCTGCTCTCTGCCTTTTGAATTCCGAATTCTGACTCCTGACTCCTGACTCCTCCGCCGGAACGGCGACGCCAGATCAATTCAGGGGATACTTGCCGAAGTCGCGCACGGCTTCGTAAAGGGCGAGCAAGTTCTTCTGGGGCACGCGCGCCTGGACGTTGTGCGTGGTGTTGAAGACGTAGCCGCCGCCCGCGCCAAACGTGCGGATACGCTCGCGAACTTCCCTGCGGACATCCTCGGGAGTCCCGAAGGGCAACGTGCGCTGCGTATCCACGCCGCCACCCCAAAAAGTGATGCGCGAGCCGTAAGTCGCCTTGAGGTGCTTCGGGTCCATGTTCGCGGCCGAGCACTGCACGGGATTGAGGATATCGAATCCCGCGTCGACAAAATCCGGCAGTAGCGCCCACACCGAGCCGCAGGAATGGATGAAGGACTTCCAGGTAGTGTGCGTGTGGATCCAGTCGTTGATCTGGGCGTTGAAGGGCTTGAAGAGTTTCCGATAGGTCATCGGCGCGATGAACGGCCCCGTCTGCATGCCGAAATCCGTGCCGGTGGTGAAGACGGCGGTGACGCGGTCGCCCACGACGCGATGGATCTTCGCGAGGTTGGCCAGGGCGATTTCGCATTGCAGCTCGAAGACGCGGTACACGTACTGCGGCCGCGAGACTGTGCTGACGTACCACTCTTCGACGTCGCGGATGCCCTTCGGATGCTTCAGCCACGGCGCGGGCACCAGCGCGATGTCACCGAACGCCGTGCCGCCGAAGTTGGCGAGGATGGCCTTATCGGTCTCCTCGTAGAGCCGCTTTGCTTCGCGCTCGAAGTAAGCGAGGTCGGCATCCGAGATGGGTCCGAATTCCTCCAGGTTGTCCTCGGGATTGAGCCGGGAATCGTCAAGGGGCTCCTGGCGCTTCAACGAGTCGAAGTAAAAGCCCTCCTTGGGCATGCGGGCGCTCGCCGGCACCGAGCGGTCGCCTTCCGGATACATCAGAATCGAGCCGTCGGGTTCCGGGTCGGTGTTGAACGCTTCGGGCACCAGCACCGGCGTGCCGTCGAATAACTTCCACCCTTTCCAGCCCTCGTTCGGAAAGCCGAACATGGTGCGCGGCGAACGAAGTGACACCACATCAATGCCCAGCGCGTCCATCAGGTCGGGCTTGATTTCCCCCAACATCTGGTAGGGTTCGACGACCTTGACCGGCGTCCCCGGCGGGTCGAGGCCCAGCGCCTGGCGAAGCAGATAGACCGAACTGACCTGCATGCCGGTCGTCGCGCTGCCACCGAGATCGACGGGCAGGCGGTCGGGCGAATGCTTGCAGGGCGCTGTCCGAGCTACAGGAAATCTCGCGCCTCGCGCGCTGTACCTCGCACGTCGCTTGCCAAGCGCGAAAAGCCCCACGGGGAAACGGCACCAGCGCAAGAATTCGGGCTAATTGGCCGAAAATGACGACCAGTTTTCCCCTTTCCTCCGCGCCACCTCCGCTTCGGTGGCCTCCTTTTTGCTGGAGGTCAGGGCAGGGACTCCAATATGGCCCGAAGGCTCTGCTCTGGCAACCGGATGGTGGCGGAAGGTGCGCTCGCGGCGGGTTGCCGATTTTTCGCCGGCTACCCCATCACCCCCGCCTCGGAAATCTACGAAGTGATGATGCGCGAGCTCCCAGCGCGCGGCGGTTTGGCGCTATCCGCACCGGACGAAATCACCTCGCTCTGTTATTCCGTGGGCGCGAGCCTACGCGGCCTGAAAGCCATGACGGCGACCTCCGGGCCGGGCTGGGCGCTGATGATCGAGACGTTCCAGTACGCGCTGATGACGGAAACGCCGGTGGTGATTGCGCTGGTCGCGCGTCTCGGGCCGAGCACCGGGGGCGCCACGCAAGGCGGGCAAGGCGACGTGTGGCTGGCGGAGTTTGCGACCTCGGGCGGATACACCGTGCCTATCTTTTCTCCCAGCACCGCCGCCGAATGCTACGAGCTCACCATGCACGCCTTCAACTGGGCCGAACGGCTTCGCACCCCCGTGGTGCTGCTTTCCGACAAAGAAGTGGGCATGACGACGGAAGTTGTGGACGACGATGTTCTCGCCGCTCCTTCCATCGTCGAGCGCGCGCGATTTGTCGAGGATGGGAAGTTCCGCCCTTACGGCTTCACGGAGCCCGAGGAAGTCCCGGCGTTCGCGGCGGTGGGCGGCGACGTGAAGGTCACCGTGACGGGCTCCGCGCACGATCAGGAGGGCCGCCTGCGCAAAAACTCACCCGAAGTGATCGAAGTGCTCAAGCACCTCCTGAGGAAAATCGAAGGCCATGCCGAGGAGATGACTCTGGCGCGGACTGACTTGGAGCCAGGCTCCCCACATCTCTTGATCAGTTATGGCATCACGGCGCGGGCGGCAAGGCAGGCGGGGGCCGAGCTTCGTCGGGACGGCGCCAAAGTCTCTTTCCTCCAACCGCAGACCCTGTTCCCCGTTCCACGTGGCGTGCTCGACGGGGCGCTGGCGGGCGTGGAAACCGTCTTCGTGGCCGAGGAAAACTTGACGGGACAGTACCGCACCGTGCTGGCGCCTTACCTGGAGGGCCGGCGCGTGGTAGGCATCAACAAAATCGGCGCGCTGATTTCGCCCACGGAAATCGTCAAGGCGGTGCGCGCCGCGGAGGTTGGATGAGCGTGTACCTGTCGCCGGACGCCCGACTCCCCTATTGCCGGGGCTGCGGCCACGCTTCCGTGGTGCGCCAGCTCGGCCGCGCGCTCGAGCGGCTGCAGCTTCCGCCGCGCTCGGTGGTGCTCACCACGGACATCGGCTGCGTGGGGTTGGCGGATTCGCTCTTCCCTTATCTCCACACCGTGCACACAACCCATGGCCGCTCCACGGCGTTTGCCACGGGGATTGCCCTTGGCGATGTGCTCTTCGAGACGAGCGGTTTGAAGCCCGTGGTGATGATCGGTGACGGTGGGGCGATGATCGGGCTGCTGCACCTGGTCCACGCCGCGCAGCTCAACGTGGACGTCACGGTCCTCGTCCACAACAATTTCCTTTTCGGGATGACCGGCGGGCAACACTCGGCGCTAACCCCCGTCGAATTCGTGACCGCCACCACGCCCAACGGGAATTACACGCCGCCGCTCGACCTGGTGGCGCTCCTCCGCGCCGCGCACGCCGGCTTTCTGGCCCGCCAGTCCGCGACGGATGCCGACCTCGACGCGCTGATCGCTGAGGCCATCGCTTACCCCGGGTTTGCCATGGTCGAAATCCTGGAGCTCTGCACGGCTTACGCCACGCGCTGGAATCAACTGACCGGCAGCAAGCTCAAGGAGATTGCCGAGTTGCAGGGCTACGCGATGGGGAAACCGGAGACGAGCTTCGAGCGGCCGACCTTCCGGGAAGTCATCCGCGATCAGCAGCACAATTCACACGTCCCCAAGCCGAAGCAGACGGAGTTTGCCCCGCACGTTGAGG
>JAIQGB010000109.1 GCA_020072905.1 Terriglobia bacterium
ACGCACCACTCCGGAAAACGCCATGCTCCGATGCCCCTAAGCTGTTCCTGAGGGTCGTTTGAGTCGGGTGGCGGTGAGTAGAGCTTCGGTGCCGCGACCCCCGTCATCAGTTGCCGACGGCTTCAACGGCACCGATGAATCCAGCCTCGTCGAGCGGCTCGGCCACAACGTGACCGTGCTGATGGGATCGGATCGCAACATCAAGATCACCAAGCCCTCAGACCTGCCCCTGGCGCGACTCTACATCGCCCAGGAACGAGAACACCCCCAAGGATGAAGTATGAAGTCTGAAGTATGAAATCAAAGGCCAACTCAGGTAAAAAGGGACGGGGCGGAGCAACGGACTTGCTTCATCCTTCATCCTTCAGACTTCAACCTTTTTGCCGCGTCGGCATCGGCAACGACATTCACCGCCTAGCCGCCGGCCGCAGGCTGATTCTCGGCGGCGTGCGAATCCCGTTCGAGAAGGGTCCAGAGGGCCACTCGGACGGCGACGCGCTCGCGCACGCCATTTGTGACGCGTTGCTGGGGGCGGCGGCGCTGGGGGATATCGGCACTCACTTTGCGAACTGTGACGCGTTGTTGGGGGCGGCTGCGCTGGGGGATATTGGCACTCACTTTCCGAACTCGTCGCCGAAATGGCGGAACGCTTCCAGCCTCCTTTTCCTCGAACAGACACGCCGCCTGCTTGCCAAGGCCGGATTTGCCATCGTGAACGTTGATGCCACGATCGGCCTCGAACGCCCGAGGCTCGCACCCTTTATCCCAAGGATGAGGCAAAAACTCGCCGCCGCGCTCGGCCTCAAGCCCGAGCAAGTCAGCGTCAAAGCGAAGACCGGCGAAGGCGTCGACGCCGTCGGCCAGGGCGAAGCCGTCCGCGCCGACGCCATGGCACTGCTGTCCCCGATGCGCGTTCATTCCCGCCCCGTCTGCCGTAAGCCCACTGCATGCGAAGAGAGTCCTCCTCAAGTGCATCTGTGCTAACCTTTTTGTCGGGAGTTCTGGGTGCAAGGCCGTGCGCCCCCAACGAACATGGAACGCCATCCCAGCGCGCTTTCGAAAAGGCGATTCGATCTTGTCGTGATCGGCGGCGGCATCCAGGGCGCGGCGACGGCGCGGGAAGCGGCGCTGCGCGGCCTGAAGGTGGCGCTGGTGGAGGCGCAGGATTTCGCGAGCGGCACCTCCAGCCGCTCCTCGAAATTGATTCACGGCGGGCTGCGCTATCTCGAGCAATACGATTTCAAGCTGGTCCGCGAAGCGCGCGCCGAGCGGCGACTCCTGCATCAGCTCGCGCCGCATCTGGCGCGTCCACTGCCCTTTCTGCTGCCGATTTACCGTGGCGATCCGTACTCTCCACTCAAGATTCGTGCCGGGCTGACCCTCTACGATCTGCTCGGCAACCTCGGACGCGAGGACCGTCACCGCATGGTCTCGCCGAAGGAGGCGCTGGGACTCGTGCCCGCGCTCCGTTCGGACGACCTGCGCGCCGCGGCGATCTACCACGACTCCGAAACCGACGACGCCCGCTTGACGTTGGAATTCATTTTGGACGCTGCCGACCACGGCGCGGTGGTGGCGAACTACACCGAGGTCCGCGCCCTGGCGCTCTCCGCGCAGGCCGGCGAAGGTTCGGTGATCAATGCCGAAGCGCAGGACCGATTTACCGGGCGGCGACACGAGATCTCCTCGCGCTTCTGGGTGAACGCCACGGGGCCGTGGGTGGACCACGTGCGCGCGCTCGTGCCCGGCTTCGATGGCTCGAAGACGGTTCGCCTCACCAAGGGCTCGCATCTGATTCTGCCGCGTGTGGCGGAAAGCTCCGCGCTCTTTGCCGCCATCCCGCCCGGCCAGCGCGTCTTCCTGATGATGCCGTGGGGCGAGCACTCGCTCCTCGGCACGACCGACACGGATTTCGAAGGCGACCCATCCAGCGTCCGTCCTGACCGTGCCGACACCGAATACCTGCTCAACGCCGTGAACCGCGTGCTCCGCCAGCCCCTCACCTCCGATCAGGTCGTCGGCAGCTTCGCGGGCCTGCGCGCCCTGGTCGTCGAGCCGGGGCGGAGCCCCTCCGCCAACACGCGCGAGTACCGTTTCCACCAGGACCCCTGGGCGGCGAATTTCATCTCCATCTGCGGCGGCAAACTCACCACGGCGCGCGCCCTGGGCGAGAAGCTTGTGGAGCGCGTCATCGCCCAGGTCGGTGTCGTGCCTCCCCAGGCCGGCCACCCCTCGCGCGAGGCCCCTTTGCCCGGCGGATACACGGGGCCGTTCGAAGGGTTTGTGAAATCCGCTACCGAGCGCGCCGCCGCCGAGTTTCACCTGGCGCGGACCGTCGCCGAGCGCATCGTGCGCACCTACGGCAGCCGCTGGCCGCAGGTGCTCGATCCGCTGCGCACGGACAAGCGGCTGGCCGAGCCTTTTCCGGGCACACCCACGCTGCTCGCCGCCGAAGTCGAATTCGCCATCCGCCACGAGATGGCCATGACCCTGGAAGACTTCCTGCTCCGGCGTTCGGGGCTCAACTGGGCCGCCTGCACGTTGCGCGAAGCCGCGCCCGCGGTGGCCCAGATCTTCGCCGCACGCTTCGGCTGGAATGCTGAGCGGAGCAAGTCCGCCCTGGACGATTTTTCGCGCCTGGCAGGCGCCACAGCCCGGGAGTAGTCACTCGGGCCGGAACGTGTGTCAGACCCGGCCCCGCATGGAACTCCGGCGCGGCGGCGGCGTATAATCAAGTGAGGGGAGGCCGCCGTGATGGCTAAAGTTCTGCTCGGGTGCATTGTGCTGGTGCTTTGCTGGCCGCTGGCGCTCCTGGCACTGGTGCTCTATCCCATCGTGTGGGTCCTGCTGCTCCCGCTCCGCCTGATCGGGATTGCGGTGGGAGGCGTCCTGGAGCTCATCCGCGCCGTCATTTTCCTTCCCGCCCGGCTGCTGGGCTCGCCGCGGCGCGCCTGAGCGTTGTCCCTTCGGGGCTCGTCCGCTATAATCCCGCTCGGCCCGTTCCCATCGCCGCAATCTGCTCGAGCGTCATCGCCGCAGGGGAAGGCCTGCGCGGGTAAAGCTCCGGTTCCGCGCTTCGTGCAGGAGAGATGGACATCGCGAAGAAATATGTCGTCTCGGGCCGAGTGCAAGGCGTCGGGTTCCGCTTCTTCGTGGAACGTGTCGCAAACCAGCTGGGCCTGCGCGGTTACGTGAGAAATCTCGACGACGGGAAGCTCGAAGCTTACGCCATCGGCTCAGAAGCCTTGCTCGAGGAATTCCAGCGCCACCTCGCCGAGGGCCCGCGCGGCGCGCGCGTGACCGGGGTGGAAGCGTCCGAGGCGGCGGTGAACAACCGGTACAAGCGATTTGAGATTGAAGGATTTTGGTAATTTAGCGATTGGGTGATTGAGTCGTTTTCGGATTGAGTCATTGAACCATTGCTCCATTGGCTCATTGAGGGTGGAGGCGATGAATTCTCGCCACTCAGGCGCCTCGCCTTTCAATGATTAAATGGGTCAGTGGAACGATGAACCAATTCTTGGAGGCTTCGTGGAAGGACTAAAACGCTACATCCGTGAGGTTCCCGACTGGCCGAAGCCGGGGATTCTCTTCTACGACATAACGACATTGCTCAAAGACCCGGTCGGCCTGCATCACGCCGTGGACGCGCTGGCCAATCACTACGTCGGCCGGCTGGTCGACCGCGTGGTGGGCATCGAGGCGCGCGGTTTCATCTTCGCTCCCATGGTCGCCTACCGGCTGAACGCCGGGTTCGTCCCGGTGCGCAAGCCCCACAAACTCCCCGCCGAAACTGTCAGCGCGAGCTACAGCCTGGAATACGGCAATGACGCGCTCGAAATGCATCGCGACGCCATCGCGCCCGGGCAGGAAGTCCTCATCATCGACGACCTGCTGGCGACGGGGGGCACGGCCGTGGCCGTCGCCCAACTCGTCGAATCGCTGGGCGGCCACATCGCGGGCATCGGCTTTCTGATCGAGCTGGAATTTCTGAAGGGCCGCGAGAAGGTGTCCGGCTACGAAGTGCACTCCGTGCTGAAATATGACAAGTAGCCGCGTGCGTGGTAGCGCCGGTCTGTGACCGCCGTCCGGCGGCGAGGACGCCGCCGCTACAGCTACTCGGCACTCCTCGCAGTTTGTTGAAAAACCTGAGAATGTCACCCTGAGGAGCCGCAGGCGACGAAGGGTCTCTGTATTTGTTTGAGTTCAAAAATACCGGGATTCTTCGCGGAGTTTATCCTGAGTGGAAACTACAGACTCTTCGCTTCGCTCAGAGCGACAACCACCGAAGGGCTCAGGATGACATCCCCAAAACGTTTTCCAACAAACTGCTCGCGCGCCGCTACAAGGCCTCGCCGTCCTGGGTTTCAGGGCTGACAGCCTTTAGGACGGCATCGAGGAAGAAATCCTCCGGGAGCGAACCCTCAATAAAACCCTCGCCGTTGATCACCGTTCTCGGAACGGCATAGACATGGTAGCGGGCCGAGAGGTCAGGGAATTCCGAGGCTTCGATGGCGTCGGCGTGAATCAGGTCGTTTTCGATCGCGAAGCACTGCGCCAGGCGCACGGCCTGCGGGCAATGCGGTCAGGTGGGGGTGACGAAAACTTCCAGGTGGATGGGTTGCGTCACGGCGGCGAGCTTCTCGCGGCTCTCGGGCTTGAGGCCGGAATCACCTTTGGAGACATCTAAGATCGCGTCAAGAAGCGTCGAGAATTCGTATCCGGCCGGAATGCCGTAAAACTTGATGCCGTAGTCTTTGCTATTACGAATCGCCGTTCCGGGGACTTTGTCGACGCCGTATTCGGCGACCTTCTCCTTGTCGAGGAGGAAATTGTAGACCTCGAGCGTCAACTTCTCAGAGAGGGACGCGACCTCCTCCAAAAGCTGCTTCGCTTCGCGGCCGTACTCGAGGTTCAACTCTTGGGTGAAGTGTATCAGCCTTACGGGGTCGACCATCTCTTTGAGCCGCTCGCGGATTTCCACCGCGTCTTCGTCGCCAATCAGTCCCATGAAGTGTCCTCAAACCGGTTTGCGGGTTTCACCGGCGCCGCGCTGGCCCTACACGCGAGCGCTTGGGTGGGTGCCCGCTTTATTCGATGATTCGAATCGGTCTTCCGGTTCGGGCACGGGCCGCCGGGTCAGCTCTCCGATTCGGAGTCGAAGCCGAACTTTTTCATTTTATAGCGGAGCGCGTCGCGGGAAATATCGAGCAGTTTGGCGGCGTGCGTCTGGTTGCCGGCGGTCTGCTTCAGCGCCAGTCCGACGAATTCGCGTTCCACTTCTTCGAGCGAAGTGCCTTCCTTGGGAAGCTCCAGCACCGGGATCATGCGCCCCGTAGGCAGCGGCCGCCACGCGGCCATCGGGTTGCCGATAATGCCCGAGGCCACGATCTCGGAGTTGTCGGGCACCGTCACCGGAATGGTGTTCTCGTAGCCCGGGGCCTGGCCGGTGACCTGGATGGGCAGATAGGTCGGGCGGATGAAGTCGGCGTCCTCGAGGATCATGGCGCGCTCGATGGCGTTCTTAAGTTCGCGGACGTTGCCCGGCCAGTCGTACTGCACGAGCAGGTCGCGCGCCTCCTGGGTGATTCCCTTAACGCCCTTGCGGAAGCGGAAGTTGTAGCGTTCGATGAAGAAGTCGACGAGGGGCAGGATGTCTTCCTTCCGGTTGCGCAGCGGCGGAATAAAGATAGGGATAATGCTGAGGCGATAGAAGAGGTCCTGGCGGAACGTGCCGTCGCGCACCCCCTGCTCGAGGTCGCGGTTGGAGGCGGCGATGACGCGGACATCGACGCCGATGTCCTTCACGCCGCCGATGCGGCGGATGGTCTGGTCCTCGAGCACGCGCAGGAGCTTGGCCTGGAGATAGGTGGACATCTCGCCGATTTCGTCGAGGAAGAGCGAGCCGCCGTCGGCGATTTCGAAGAGGCCTTTTTTTTGCGCCTTGGCGTCCGTGAAAGCGCCGCGCTCGTGGCCGAAGAGCTCCGCTTCCATCAGCGTCTCGGGAATGGCCGAGCAGTTGATGGCGACGAGAGGCTTGTCGGAGCGCACGCTGTCGTAGTGAATCGCTTTGGCGACCAGATCCTTGCCCGTGCCGCTCTCGCCCTGGATCAGGACGGTGGAAGCCTCGCTGGCGGCCACTTTGCGGACGAAGTTCATCAGGTCCACCATGCGCGCCGATCGGCCGACCACTTCGTGGTAACCCGACCGCTTCTTGATTTCTTCGCGCAGGTTGTCGCGCTCGGAGCGCAACTGCGAGCGGTCGATGGCGTTGGCGACAGTAATCTGGAACTCGTCGAAGTCGATGGGCTTTTTGATGAAATCCAGCGCGCCAAGCTTAATCGCACTCTTGATATCGTCGAGCTGCGGATCTCCCGTAAACATGATGACCGGGATAGAAACGTTGTTCGCCTTGATTTCCCGCAGGACCTCGATGCCGCTCAGGTCGGGCAGGCGCACGTCGAGGAGGATGAGGTCGGGCGATTCGGAGCGAATCTGCGCCAGACCTCCGGTCCCGCTTTCCGCTTCCAGCACGGAATAACCCCATTCCTCGAGCTGGCGGCGGACCGACCAGCGGATCAGCTTCTCGTCATCGACGATCAGGATTCTCTCATTGGGCATACACTTGCTTGACTTCCTCGGCAGCTTCGCGCAAAGGAATGCGAATGATGAAGCGGCTTCCTTTCGTCAGCTCGCTTTCCGCACTCAGGCTGCCGCCGTGGGCGGCGATAATCCGCCGGCAGAGCGACAGGCCCAGTCCCGTTCCGCCGCGCTTGGTGGTGTAAAACGGCCGGAAGATGCGGTCCAGATGCTCGGGCGGAATTCCCGGGCCGTTGTCGGCCACCGCGATTTCCACCATCCCGGAGGCGAAATGGGCATCACCATTGTAGCGCCTGGCTTCGATGGAAATCTTCCCCTCCCGGTCGATCGCCTGGATGCTGTTCAGAATCAGGTTGAGCAGGACCTGGTGGAGCTGCTCGGCGTCAGCGAGAAACCGGGGAAGCGCGGGGGAAATCTGAATGGAGAATTCCACCTTGCGCGATCCCGTCTGCTGCCGGGCCAGTTGCAGCGTGCGGGCGACGGTCTCCTTGATGTCGGTCTGGCCGAACTGGGGCGGCTTGGGGCGGGCGTACACCAGGAGTTCGTTCAGGGTTTTTTCGATGCGGCGCACTTCCTGCCGCAGATCTTCCAGCACTTCGCGGTCGGGATGGTCATGGGGGAAGTCCTTGGTGATGATTTCAATCGCGCCCGCAATGCCCGCCAGGGGGTTGCGGATTTCGTGCGCCACGCCCGCGGCGATTTCTCCCAGCGTCG
Source organism: Terriglobia bacterium (assembly GCA_020072905.1). GTDB lineage: Bacteria > Acidobacteriota > Terriglobia > UBA7540 > UBA7540 > JAIQGB01. The sequence goes on from JAIQGB010000109.1 coordinate 7,315, forward strand.
CGAGGTGCTCCGCGTGCACCATCTCCGCGTCATGAACGCGCTGGCAGTGGAGGCAGAACTCCGTCCACCGCTCCGTGAGCGTGCGGATTTCTTTTTCCAAACCTTCCGTGCTCGTGGTCAGAGGGTTGGAGGCCGTCAGCCGGGCATAGGTGGGCGCGATCTTGGCGATCGCGGATCGGAAATCCCGCAGCAGCACCCACGACCGGCGCTCTTGATAGATCAACATCCCCGTCGCCGCCGAGAGCGCCGCCAGAAGCGCGATCGCCGCTCCGGTCCGGGCGGTCAGGCCTTCCTGATAGGACTCGTAAACCACCAGGGCGACAATTCCCATTAGCGAAATAGCCAGGACCACCAGATTCTGTATGAAGGTGGGAGGAAAACGGAACAGGCGTTTTGGCAGCGTCCAGTCCAATGGTAGAATACTGTCCTTCGACAGGGCTGTCACTGTACGATTTTAACATATGGACCAGTTCATGGCGAGAAAGCCTGAGACGTTCTTCGAGGAAATGAAGCGCTATGTAGGATTTACGGAAGACGACGGGCGGCTTCTCCAGGCCGCCGCCCCCCTCCTGGAACGACATTTCCCGAGCATGTCCGAGCGCTTCTACGACCAGATTGCCCGCCATCCGGGGGCGGAAAAAGTCCTCACCGGCGGCCAGAAACAAATTGACCGCCTCAAGCAGACTCTGCAGGGCTGGGCCCACAGCATCTTTGCCGGCCCCTACGACGAAGAGTACGCCGCCGACCGTTACAAGATCGGCGTCCGCCATGTCGCCATCGGCCTCCCGCAGCGCTACATGATCAGCGCCATGGGGGTGATTCGCGATCATCTCCAGGAAGCCCTCTCTGCGGAGTTGCCCGCTGACGCCGAGCAACTCGAGAAGACCAAGCGCGCGCTGGACAAGATCCTGAACCTGGATCTCAACCTGATGTGCGAGTCGTATTTCCAGGAGAGGATCCGGGTCCTGAGCGATTTGAACCGGCGACTCGAGCAGGCCAACCTGGAACTGGCGGAACTCTCCCGCGCCAAGACCGAATTCCTGGCCACCACCTCCCACGAATTGCGCACGCCGCTCAACTCTATCCTGGGTTTCACGCGGCTGATTCTCGACGGCCTCTGCGAAACCCCGGAGGAAGAACGCGAGCTGCAACGCGATATCCTGCGCAGCGCTGAGCATCTGCTTTCCATCGTCAACGATATTCTCGACATCGCCAAGATCGAGGCGGGAAAGATCCGGGTGAATCTCGAGCCCGTCGATTTGCGGCCCCTCTTCAACGAGGCCCGTGCCTCGATCGCGGTCCAGGCGGCCAACAAGCATCTGCTGGTCGTGGATGAGACCGAGCAACAACCTCCTCCCCTGGTGGTCGGGGATCGCGTGCGGGTGAAGCAGGTCCTCATCAACCTGCTCAGCAACGCGGTCAAGTTTACGGACCAGGGCTGGATCACGCTGCGCGCGCGGGAGTTTCCGGAGCGCGGCTTCGCCGAGGTGGAAGTGGAGGACACCGGCGTGGGCATCCCTCCTGAAAAGCAGCAGCTCCTCTTCGAGAAATTCCGCCAGGTCGATAGCTCGTTCACCCGCCGCTACGGCGGAAGCGGGCTGGGTCTGGCGATTTGCCGGAGAATGGTGGAGATGATGGGCGGACGGATCCGACTGCACAGCGCGGGCCAGGGTTGCGGCACCACCATCACGTTTTCGCTGCCGCTCAGCCGCCGGGTCGAAGACCCGGCCCACATTGTCGGCAAGGAAGGCTTGGTGGCGGCGGGGGACGAACACGGCGCGCGCGTTCTGGTGGTGGACAACGATCCGGAGTTTCGCCTCTTCCTGAAGACCCTGCTCACCAAGCAGGGCTATTATGTGCTGGGGGCGGCGACCGCCGACGACGCTCTGGACGCGGCGCGCCGCTTCCGGCCGCGGTTCTTGATCGTCGATATGGCCTTGCCGCAGCGCCCCGGCGCTGAACTGGGGGACGGCGCGGACCTGGTCGCCAAGTTGCAGACCGGCGCGCTCACTCGCGAGCTGCACTGCCTCGTGGTCACGGGCTATGACCCCACCGAGGTGCACGAACGCCTGGCATTGTTGCAGATCACCCCGGAGGTCTGGCAGAAGCCCATCGACGGCCCGCGGTTTGTCGAGCGGCTGGAGCAGATTCGCCGGCCCGCAGGAGCTGCCTCGGCCGAGAAACTGCCCGTTACCTGAGCGGAGGCAAGCCTCATTCCATGGCCCGTGTCCTCGTGGTGGAGGATAATTCCCTGGTCGCCAAGTTCTACCGGCTCGCCCTGGAGCGCGCCGGCGGCCACCAGGTCACCTGCACGGAAGAGGTGGACGAGATTCTGCGCCTGATTGAGGCGCAGGGCGTCGATGTCGTCATCCTCGACGTCTCGCTGCGGAATTGCCGCTTCGAGGGCCACGCCATCGACGGCCTGGAACTCGCCCAACTGATCCGCCAACGAACCCCCGGGCGCAAGATTCCCATCCTCCTCGCCACCGCCCACGCCATGGAGGGCGACCGCCAACGCCTCCTCGCCGCCTCCGGCGCCGACGCCTACCTCGAAAAACCTATCTACGATCCCCAGGTCCTCATCTCCACAGTCGCAGCGCTGATGGGCCCCTGAAATGCGCGCCGGGGGAGCGCCAGCTCCTCGCTCGCCGCGAAAGGGCACGGCAAGCCGTGCCCCTACGCTGCTCCTGAATTCTGGCTTCTGACTTCTGGCTCCTGACTTCTTCAGTGCCTCACGCGGCTTGAGGTTCCCGCCGATATGACCTATGATTCAGGCAATGCGTGGGACTGCGACGGCCACCAAGTCTCTGACCCATACTATTTATCAGGGCGACTCCCGCCGCCTTGATTGGATAGCTGACGAATCGATTCATTTAGTTGTGACCTCGCCGCCCTACTGGACTCTCAAGGAATATCCAAAGAACACAGCCCAGTTGGGTTTAATCGAAGACTACGACCGGTTTCATGACGAGCTCGACAAAGTCTGGCGGCATTGCTTCCGCGCGCTGGTGCCGGGTGGGCGAGTCGTTTGCGTCGTAGGTGATGTCTGCCTTTCGCGACGGCGGCATGGCCGGCATTCCGTAATGCCCATGCACGCGGACATCGTCGTTCGTGCCCGGAAGATCGGCTTCGACAACCTTAGTCCGATCTTCTGGTACAAGATTGCCAACGCCAACTACGAGGTCGAAAACGGCTCGAGCTTCCTGGGCAAGCCTTACGAGCCGAACGCGATCATCAAGAACGATGTGGAATTCATCCTGATGCTGAGAAAACCCGGGGGCTACCGACAGCCTACCGAGGAACAACGACAGGCCTCACGTTTGACAAAGGAAGAGCATCAGGAATGGTTCCAGCAGGTTTGGAATCTGAATGGCGAAAGCACAAGGTATCACCCCGCCCCGTACCCGGAGGAACTCGCCTATCGTTTGGTTAGGATGTTCTCATTCGCTGGGGATACGGTTCTTGACCCCTTTATGGGAACCGGCACGACGCTGCTCGCGGCGGCCCGCTGCGGGCGTAACAGCATCGGGGTCGAGATAGAGCCCACGTACGCGAAATCGGCGGCGGAGAGGCCGCCGCG
>JAIQGB010000110.1 GCA_020072905.1 Terriglobia bacterium
GCCACCGCCTGATAGCCGTGGCGCAGATCGCCGCCGCGGAACGCCGCGTCCATCACTTCCATCGGCGTCAGGTGGCCGCGCTTCGACGGGCGTTCGGCAGCCGGCAGCGGCAGCGCGTCCTGAATATCCGGCACGTACTTCTGGTACAGCGCCAGGCGCGCGCTCTCCTTCTCATTGCGGACCAGCACGGAAGCGCCATACGAAGTCTTGATACCCGCCAGATCATCCAGGTAGGTCTCATACGGACGACGTCGAGCAAAGGCACAAAGACCTTCTGCCTGGTGGGGGCGGTCAAGAACACGGCGATGATTGAAGTCCCGCTGGGCATCACACTGCGCAAAGTGGTGGAAGAGATCGGCGGGGGCGTGCCGGAAGGCCGTCACTTCAAGGCCATCCAAACCGGCGGGCCTTCGGGCGGCTGCGTTCCGGAGGCCCTGCTCGACACCCAGGTCGATTACGAAGGTCTGACGGGTGCGGGCACCATCATGGGCTCGGGCGGCATGATCGTCATGGATGATTCCACCTGCATGGTGGATATCGCCAAATACTTCCTTGCCTTCCTGGCCGACGAGTCCTGCGGGAAATGCTTCTCCTGCCGCGAGGGCTTGCAGCGGATGCAGGAAATCGTGACCCACATCTCGCAGGGCCATGGCACCGAGGATGATCTTACTCTGCTCGAAGACCTGGGCTGGTTGGTACGAGAGACATCCCTGTGTGGTTTGGGGCAGACGGCACCTAATCCCGTTCTCTCCACGCTCCGCTACTTCCGCGACGAGTACCTAGCCCACGTGCGTGACAAGCGCTGCCCCGCCAAGGTGTGCCGTCAACTCATCGCCTACCGGATTGAGCCGACGCTTTGCGATGGCTGCGGCGCCTGCGTGCGCGTGTGCACCTCGGAAGCTATTCTCGGCGAGAAGAAGAAGGCGCACGTCATCGACAACGGCAAGTGCATCAAGTGCGGCGCGTGCCTCGAGGTGTGTCAGCCGAAGGCCATCTTTGTGGAGTGAAACGGTAGGTGGTAGGCGGTAGATAGTAGAAGGGGAAAGACGGAGAAACACCCATTCTGACTTCTGACTCCCGGCTTCTGACTTCCTCTCAATGAGGAGTGATCGTGCCCAGTATTAGGATCAACGGCATACAAATCGAATTTGATCCCGGAGTGACTGTTCTCGAAGCCGCGCAATTCCTGGGGATTCCCATCCCCACGCTCTGCCACGACGATGGGCTGAAGCCCTACGGCGCCTGCCGCCTGTGCATGGTTGAGGCGGGATTCCCGCCGCGCCACCGCTTGCAGAGTGCCTGCACGCTGAAGGTCGAAGAGGGTCTCGTCGTTCAAACGCACTCGGCGCGCGTCGAACGCGCCCGGCGATTACTCCTCGAGCTTTACGTCGCCACCTGCCCGCAGTCGAAGACCATCCAGGACCTGGCCAGCCGTTACGGTGTGCGGCAGGTGCGGCTCGATCCGGCATTCAAGGACTGCATCCAGTGCGGCAAGTGCGTGCGCATGTGTGCCGAACAGATGATGGCGGGAGCGATCGGCTTCGCGCATCGCGGCGCCCGGCGTGAGGTGACGAGCCCGTTCCGCCCGCAGTCGGAAGTCTGCCGGCAATGCGGCGCGTGCCTATATATCTGCCCGGTTTGCGAACTCCGCTGCCAGGGAGCCAGGCCGGAGACCACGCTCTGCAGCGGCTGCATCAATTTCTCTCCCTCCTGCCTGCAATATCACGACCAAGCCATGTGCTTTCTGGAACCCTGCGCCGCCTGTGAGTTGGCCGGGCCGTTGCGGCTGGCGGGTCCGCTCAGCAAGGATCGGGTGTGGCACAAGCCCGAGCCACCCAAACAACATGGAGAGCTCTTATGACCTACTCGCGTCTGAATGCTTCAGCAGCCACGCTGACCAAGAACCGCACCGAGGACTCGGTGAGCCCCCACAGCGGGATGTGCACGACGTGCATCGACGGGTGCATCGGGATGTGCGAGATCGGCAAGTCCGCCTACCGCGGGCCGGAGATGATTTACCCGCAGCCGTTCGGCATCATCACCACGGCTTCAGCCAAGACCTATCCGGTGGACCTCTCGCACTTCACCATCCTGGGGCGGGCCTCCGGGGCCTGGGGAATCGAGGCGTCGAGCGACAAGGCGCTCTTCCCCAACGTCGACCTGGAAGTCCATTGGGGACGTGAGCCCGGCCTCCGCTCCAAGCTGCCTTTCATCCTGGCGGCGCTCGGCTCGACCAACATCGCCAAGAACAACTGGGAAGGCCTGGCGGCCGGCGCGGCCATCACGGGGACCTGCCTGACGGTGGGCGAAAACGTTTGCGGGATGGACCCTGACTCGCAGCTCTCCAACGGCCACGTGCTTTCCAGCCGCGAGCTGGAATGGCGCGTCCAGACTTTCCGCGAGTGGCAGGAGGAGGGCTGGGGCGAAATCGTCATTCAGGCCAACGTCGAGGACGCGCGCCTGGGCGTGCACGAATACGCCATCCAGAAGCTGGGCGTGAAGGCCGTAGAAATGAAGTGGGGCCAAGGCGCCAAAGACATCGGCGGTGAAGTCAAGATCCGCGACATCGAAAAAGCCCGGATGCTGAAACAGCGTGGCTATATCGTGCTGCCCGATCCTGAGAATCCGCTGGTTGCGGACGCCTTCCACCGTGGCAGCTTTCGCGAATTCGAGCGCCACTCGCGCGTCGGCATGGCGGACCGCGACGCCTTCCTGCGCCGCGCGGAGGAACTCCGCAAGGCCGGCGCGACGTGGGTTTCCCTCAAGACGGGCGCCTACCGCCCCGCCGATTTGGCGCGCGCCGTCAAGTGGTCGTCAGAAGCAGAGATCGATCTCCTTACCGTGGACGCCGCGGGTGGCGGGACCGGCATGAGCCCGTGGCGGATGATGAATGAGTGGGGCATCCCGGGAATCGAGCTGCACTCGATGCTGCGCGAATACTGCGACCGCCTCGCCAAGGAAGGACGCTACGTCCCGCCCATCGCGCTCGCCGGCGGCTTCACCTTCGAAGACCAGATCTTCAAGGGATTCGCGCTCGCCGCGCCCCATGTCAAACTCATCGCCTGGGCGCGTTCCCCGCTCGCCGCGGCCATGGTCGGCAAGAACATCGGCCGGCTCATCGGAGAAAACAGCCTGCCGATCTACATCGAGCGCTTCGGGACGACGGTGGATGAGGTCTTCGTCACCGCGCCCGAACTTCAGGAACGCTACAAGGACCGCTTCCGCAAGATTCCCACCGGAGCCATCGGGCTCTACACCTATTACCAGCGCGTGGCGCAAGGGCTGAGGCAACTGATGTGCGGAGCGCGGAAGTTCGCGCTGGAGCACATCTCCCGCGACGACATCGCCGCGCTCACGCCCCGCGCCGCCGAGATCAGCGGCATCCCACTCATCTCCGACACGGACCGCGAAGAGGTGGAACAAATCCTCCGCGCGGCCTAACGGGGACACTCGGCCGCGGCACGCATCTCGGGACACTGGAATTGCCGGCAGCCGGAAGAATAATCATGAACTCCGTGATACCATGCCGGTGTGAAGTCAAAGGCATTGTCGGCGGCGGATGGCAAGACGCCCAAAATTCCTGGAGGAAAAATGCGGGGCATTCTCAAATGGCAACTTCTCATTCCAACGTGTTTGCTCGTTCTGGTGGCAGGGCTCATTCCCGGCGCGGCCCAGACAGCACCACCGAACCCCCCTCCTTCTGTAGACGAGATTCTCGATAAGTACGTCCAGGCTTTGGGAGGCAAAGCGGCCCTGGAGAAACTGACCAGCCGCGTTGCCAAGGGGACCTTCGAGATGGACCAGACGCCTGGGGAAGCCACCGAGGAAATCTACGAGAAGGCCCCCGACAAGCAATTGACGATCACGGACTCGCCTTCCTTCGGAGTCTTCAGACGCGGTTTCAATGGCACCGCAGGCTGGCAGGACATGCCGCAAACAGGACTGCAAGACCTTACCGGGGGTCAACTGGCGTCCATGAAGCGCCATGCCGACTTCTTTTGGCCGACCAAGCTGAAAGAGCTTTATCCGAAGATGACGGTGAAAGGCAAGGAAAGCGTGAGTGGCCACGACGCCTACGTCATCGTAGCGACTCCCGCGGGAGGGACTGCCGAGACGATGTATTTCGATGCTGACTCGGGATTGCTGGTCCGTCTCCAAGGGGAAGGCGAAGGTCCCAACGGGCCGGTTTCCATCGACTCGACGTTTGAGGATTACCGCGACGTCGACGGCGTCAAGGTTCCTTTCCTTATGCACGAATCTTTCGGGGACTTCGCCTTCGTCATCAAGCTGACCGAGGTCAAACAGAACGTACCGGTCGACGATACGAAGTTTGACAAACCCACCACCCCATAGCCGGGCATCAGCCGGCCGCGCTCAGCGAGCCGCTCCGGGGCTTCTGCCGAAAGGTGGAAACGTTGGTGCGCGACGCCCTTGGTCCGGCGACCGGCGGACCGGGCACCGCCCCCTCGCTCCGGCAAGGCGCTCAAACATCCCAGCCCGGACGTCATCGCCACACCCAGCTTTCTTTCTTGCCCGGGGAATGCCGCCTGCCTGAACGCCCAGTCTCATTCTCGTCCTTCGCTTGGCTGGAGCGGAATTTGACGGGCGCTCAGTGGACGGGTTCGGGGCCGACGTCCGCGTGGTCGGTGCCGCGCGGATTCTGCTGCATGCGGTAGAGGTGATTCAAGGGAAGCCGGCCCGGGCCGACCGCGTAGGCCTTGCGGATCGCCTCGGTCACATAGGCCTTGGAAAGCACCACCGCGTCGTGAAGCGGGCGGCCGAGTGCCAGGTTGGCGGCGATGGCGGAAGCGAACGTGCAGCCCGTGCCGTGGGTGTTGTCGGGCTTGATGCGGTCGCCCACGAAGGTCTCGAACTCCGTGCCGTCAAACAGAACGTCCACCGCCTTGTCGAGGTGGCCGCCGGTAACGACCGCGGCCTTGGCGCCCATCTCCACGAGCTTGCGCGCGGCGGCCTTCATGCTCTCGACGTTCTCCACCTTCAATCCGGTGAGCAGCGCCGCCTCGTCCAGGTTGGGGGTGACCAGCCGCACCCGCGCGAGCAGATGCGCTTTGAGGAACTCGAGCCCCTCGGCGTCCAGCAGCTCCAGTCCGCTGGTCGCGCGGATGACCGGGTCGAGCACCGCGGGCAGCGTGGAGGTGGCTTCCAGGATTTCGCGCACCACCGAGGCAGCGGCTTTGTTCCAAAGCATCCCGACCTTGATGGCTTTAATCCGCTCGTCGGCGAGAAGGGTCTCAATCGATCGCTTGAGGAGCGACGGGTCCACGCCTTGGCAGGCTGTTGTGCCCTGCGTGTTCTGGATGGTCAGCGCCGTGATGGCGGCCACGCCGTAGCAATTGTGAGCGGAGAAGGTCTTGAGGTCGGCGGTAATTCCCGCGCCACTGGACGGATCGAAGCCGCCAATCGTCAACACCACCGGAAGAGAAGGGTTCGAGTGGTGGTTCATTGATGTCGCTGGATCGCCATCTTCACGCAGTATCTCGACGGATTATAGGATGCCGTGCTGCAATGTCAATATGCATTTGGGGCTGGGCACCCGGGCGTCGGGGATTCAGTGTCCCGGCTTCCCTTCTCCGTCCAACTCCAGCCGGGTCTCGGAATCGACCTCCAGCGTCAGCGGGCCTTCCACCGGCAGACGGATTCCGGCGGTCGTCTTCAGCTTGGCGCTCATTCTCTGCTGGAGGGTGGCGTGATTCTGCAGGACGCGCCCATCATCGAGCGCCACGATGACCCGCCCTTGCCCCTGGCCGTCAATCTTCATGTCCAGGCCCATGCCGTGCGCTTCGAGTTGCGCGAGCGGACCCGCCCGCAAGCTTTCCATCGAAGGCCGCAGGAGGTTCGTGAACTTGAAGTCGATGATCGCCGCCTTCACGCCGCGGTAACGGGTCCTGCCGGCGTACCGCATCGTGCTCTCGCCTTCCACGCTGAACGGAGCGCCGTCGGTGGGGAGAGTATCGAGCTTCTGTTTCCACTCGTCCCCCTTCTTGACGCGATGGCCGGGGTAGAACGCGCGGCCGCTCATCTGCTCGAGAAAGAGGCGGAGCATCTGGCGCGCCGTCTCCTGGAGGGGACCGTCGAGGTCCCCGAGGATCTCGTCCGCGCCCTCAAACCCCAGCAGCCTGCCGTTCCGGTCGTAATGAACGGTGAGGACCCGCCCGCTGACCCGTTTCCCGAACTCCTCCTGCGCCGTCCGGGCGGAATCCCGGGCTTCGTCCGGCAGCAACTCGGGAAGGTTCGACTGGACCTCGAATCGGTCGAAGCGGTTTTCCACCTCGGCAACGCCGTCGGCCGAGACTGACCGGACGGTCACGGTGTTCTGTTGGCGCGTCCTGAGCTCCGTGGGAAGCGGTGGCAGGAACGCCTTGAGGCCCTCGGGAGTGGAGTGAATCTTCGCGTGCGTCTCGATCGAAGTCTGGTAAACCATGCGCTGGCCGGGTTTGTACTTGCGCACCAGGTTGGTTCCCCGGCCCCAGGCCTGCGCCGTCGGGGCGCTGGCCAGAATCAGCAGCGCGCCCAGGGCGAGCACTCCTCGCTCGCGGACGAATCTCCTCACGCGCCGAATGGATTCCACTGGATGGCTCCAGGAATTGTGCGCTCAGGATTTGGGGGCATTCGCTTGGAATCGCTCCAGACATTCGCGGGAGCAGAAGTGCAGAGTCTCCCCGCCCCGCCGAAGCTGGTGGGAAAGCTCCGTAGAGACGAACATCCCGCAGACGGGGTCACGCGCTGTTTCGCCGGCGATGGCCGGAGGTGAACTTCCGCGCGGCGCGCTTGCCCGCGGCGCTCGTGGCCCTGCCGGTGGATTGCCGAACAGGCGCTGGGCAATGCGGGCGAGAATCCACCCCATGATGGTGACGAAAATCAAGTCGAACAAGTAGAGCAGCAATCGCGCCATAGGTCTTGAGACGGCAGCCTTGGCCGGAGAGATGTTCGGGGGATTAGCGCCGAACGGGAGAGCCCGAAGCGGAGGCGCCGCCTCCCTCCAGGCGATCCTTCAGCCGATCGAGTCCGGGATAGCTGGGATTCAACTTGTTGAGGCGCTCCCAGGCCTGCCGCGCCGCGGCAACGTCCCCGAGCCCATCGAGGTTGACGACAATCGAATTGTAGAGGGTCGGCTGGTGCGTGGGATCGTACTCGAGCGACTTGCGGTATTCCCGCAGGGCTTCCTGCGCACGCCCCGCATTGAAATAGGCGGTTCCCAGGTCGGTGCGCGCACTGACGTTCTTCGGATCGAGCGCTAGTGCCTTCTGATACCACTCGATCGCCGGCTGCCACTGCCGGTTGTCGTAAAGGTAATTGGCAAGCTTCAGCCGCACCTCGGCATCCTGGGGGCTCTGCGCGGCTTGCTCCTCGAGCGTCTTGACGACCGCAGCGGTGTCGATGGGGGGATGACCTTCCGGCAGCGACTGTCCCATCCCTCCGCCCGTTCCGCCGGCAGGCGGCGCGCCGCTGGGCGCGTTCTCCTGAACGTGCGGCGAGCCGGCCGCGGCGGGCTGGGCATTCCAGTTCTTCTGCGCGTCATAAATGTAGCCCGCGAGGAATCCGACGGCAAAGAAGACAACCGCGGCGATGATGGTTTCTTTCTTCAATCCGCAACCTCTCGGCGTCAACTACAATTCAAACCAGTCTAGCGCACGCCTCCCAGAGCGTCAACAAAACCACCTCGGCGATTGACCTGCTCCGCAGGTTGGCGCTACGCTTTCGAGCGCTTTCGGGAGGAACCACTGATGAAGGACTTCGACATTGCCTGGGTGCGCGCGCAGTTTCCGGCACTGCGCCAGGAGGTGAACGGCCGGCCCGTGGTCTTCTTCGACGCGCCGGGCGGGACGCAGGTGCCCCAGCGCGTCATCGACGCCCTGCGCGATTACCTGGTCTCGTCGAACGCCAATACCCACGGCGCGTTCGCGACCAGCCGGCGTTCAGATGAGACCATCGCCGATGCCCATGCCGCCGTCGCCGACCTGCTCGGCTGCGCCGCCGAAGAAGTCGTCTTCGGCCCCAACATGACTACGTTGACGTTCGCGTTAAGTCGCGCCATCGGCCGCGACCTCGAGCCCGGGGATGAATTGGTCGTCACCCGCCTCGACCACGACGCCAACGTTGCTCCGTGGGTGGCGCTCGAAGAGCGCGGCGCCGTGGTGCGCTTCGTGGATATTCATCCGGAAGACTGCACGCTCGATATGGACGATTTGAAGCGGCAACTCAATGCGCGCACGCGCCTGGTCGCCGTGGGCTACGCGGCTAATGCGGTGGGAACCGTCAACGATGTCGCCGAGGTGGTTCGACTCGCTCACCGCGCCGGCGCGATGGCCTTCGTCGACGCCGTGCACTACGCGCCCCACGGCTCGATCGATGTCCGCGCGCTCGACTGCGATTTCCTCGCCTGCTCGTCCTACAAGTTCTTTGGGCCGCACTGCGGCGTGCTCTACGGCAAACGCGAGCACCTGACGCGGCTGCGGCCGTACAAAGTGCGGCCGGCCGCGGAGGACATTCCCGACCGTTGGGAAACCGGCACGCAGAACCACGAGGGCTTGGCCGGCGTCGCCTCGGCCATTGATTACCTGGCCGAACTCGGCCGCCGGCATGACCCGGCAGCGGCCACGCGTCGCGCGCAGCTCCTCGCCGCCTACAGTGCAATTCGCGAGTACGAGCGCGGTTTGGCGGAGCGTCTCATCAGCGGCCTGCTCGACATTCCGGGCCTGACGTTTTATGGCATCCGCGATGCCGCGCGCTTCGCCCAGCGCACGCCCACTGTCGCCATCCGCAGGGAAGGCTACACTCCGCGCGAGCTTGCCGAGTTTTTGGGCGAGCGGGGCATCTTCACTTGGGACGGCAACTACTACACCCTGAACTTGACCGAGCGCCTGGGCGTGGAGTCGAGTGGCGGCATGCTGCGCATCGGGCTGGTGCATTACAACACCGCAGAAGAGGTTCACCGCCTGCTCGCCGCACTCGGCGAACTCACCTAGCGCCCGTAGGGGAGGGCTCCGCCCTCCCGCGGGAGCGCGGAGCGCTCCCCTACCCGTGGATTCCCTGGGACTATTTGCCCGTTGCTTGAAATCGTTTATCACGGAGATAACAGGGCGCCTCCATGACGCATATTTATTGACATCACGCGGGCCGCGCGCGACAATCTGCTGGAACGACCAAGCCTCTAACCGAGTCTCTCGCCGTGTCTTGTGCACCATCGTCTTGTGTGCCGAGTAAACGTACCACTTCCACCCAACGCCTATTTGATTTTTCGTCCAATGGCCGCGCGAGTGCGCGGCGAGAGGAGGTAACAAACATGCGAACCAATCCAGTTCTTTGGAAACGATCTTATTGGATTTCTTCTATTGTCTTATTGGCTTTCGCGGTCGTCTTGGCACTGCCATGCACAGCACGGGCTGATAATCTGACCGTCAATTGTGCCCAAGGCGGAACTTATGATTCGATCCAAGCCGCCGTGGATGCCCTGCCCGCACCGCCGCCGGGCCAGTGGAATACCATCAGTATTCAGGGTCCCTGCAACGAGAGTGTCAGCATTTCGGGACAGCATCGATTGTGGTTGGGGACGAGTCTATGTGGGGACAATAATTGCACGAGTAGGCGTCCGTCTGTGCAGATCACCGGCGACGGTTCTGTTCCTGTACTCACGATTACCGGGTCTCAGGATGTGACCATCGAGAACCTGATTCTCACCGGCGGCAGCAATGGCTTGCAGGTGTCCGGTGGCTCATCGGTGGTAGGCAACATCATCAAAGCCGAGGGGAATTCTGTGGCTGGCATCGCCGTCTTTGGCTTTTCGTCTCTAACCATCTGGGATGGCCATGCCGTCGGAAATGGCGGGAATGGGATATCCGTTGGGGATGGTATGCTGTCACTCGACGGAAACACGCCCTTTTTCCCGGAGCCTAGACAACCCTTCCTGATTAGCGACAACGGTGGAACTAACTACACTGATGGCGGAATCTTTGTGACCGGCGACCTTGAAATCGGTGGGGGAGTCACCATCCAGAACAACTCGAACTTTGGAATCCTCGCGTCGGGCGGGAAAAGCAATCTCGTAGCCTGGCATGGTGAAAACTTGATCCAAAACAACCCCATAGGCGTCGCGTGTACGGAGGGTTCTCTTTGTGCGACGTTTGGCCCCAACACGATCAAGAATAGCGGCAGGGTCGGCTTCCAGGTATCCGAGGGAAGCTGGGGATGGTTCGGGGGCTTCGGGGGCACGATCATCGAGGGAAACGGCGCGTCTGGAGTGGAGGTGACGGCTCACAGCTCTGCCGTGTTCGTGGCCCAGAGCAAGATCCGCAACAATGGCTCAACGTTTGAACCGCTGCGCGCAGGAATTCGCGTGGACGGCACCTCACGCGTCGGGCTCTTTGACACCACTGAGGTTATGGGCAACATCGGCCCAGGCATCTTCGCCGACATCAACTCCAGCCTTGATGTGACGGATGCAACAATCAGCGGGAATACAGAGGAAGGCATCCGCGTACGGCATATGTCCGTCGCGGAGATCCAGGGGGCCACAACCATTGGTGGCAACCACGGCGGGCCGGTGACGTGCGATAGCAGGTCACTTGTCATTACCAACCTGATCCCGAGCACCCCGCGATTGCGGGTTCTCATGCCACCGCACGGGCGGCGACGATGTCGCCCGTGCGGTTCCGCCCCATCTTGCCCTCCCATCACGCAACAGGTACGCTCCTTGGGTCGGCCTCGGCCCTCCTGCGAAACCGCGGAGTGCTCCCCTACCAACCACTTGCGATGTGACTGTTGTGCGGGCATAATCCGTTCTCGCACCAACTATATTCACTTCCAGGGATCCGACGCCTATGAGGCACAACATGAGATTTCGCACCATGGCTTTGCATCTTTTCCTGGTTGCGTTTCTGCTTTCCACCACTCTCGCCGCAGCCGAGCGCTACGAAGTGACCATCGAGCACGGCGTGGCGGCGAAGATGCGCGACGGGGTCACGTTGCGGGCCGATATCTACCGACCCAAGGCGGAAGGGAAATTCCCCGTATTGCTCGAGCGCACGCCTTACGACAAGCGGGGCGCGCTGGACTTCGGGCTGAAGGCCGCGGCGCGCGGCTACGTTGTTATCATCCAGGACGTGCGCGGGCGCTTCACCTCCGAGGGCGAGTGGTACACGTTCAAGCACGAATCGAATGACGGCTTCGACACGGTCGAGTGGGCCGCGGCGCTGCCCTACTCGGACGGCAAGGTGGGGATGTTCGGCGGATCGTACGTTGGCGCCACGCAGATGCTCACGGCCATCGCCGCCCCGCCCCATCTTGCAGGAATTTTTCCCGTCGTGACGGCCTCGAACTACCACGAGAACTGGACCTACCAGGGCGGAGCGTTCGAGCAGTGGTTCAACGAATCGTGGACTTCGGGACTCGCCCAGGACACCCACGACCGGTTCGTCCGGGAGAATTCCAACGCCTTACTGTGGGCCGGGAAATTGCCCCTGTCGAAGTATCCGTTGGTTGACTTGGGTACCGCCGAAGGGCTGGCGCCATACTTCAGCGACTGGCTCGCTCATCCGAACTATGATGATTACTGGAAGCAGTGGTCCATTGAAGAGCACTTTGCGAAAATCACCGTGCCCATTTACCACGTCGCGGCGTGGTACGACATCTTTCAAGGCGGGTCGCTGCGAAACTACCTGGGCATCAAGGCCCAGGGCGGGAGCGAAGCCGCGCGCAACGGGCAGCGCTTGTTGGTGATCATTGGCGGCCACGCGGGCGGAGGCAGAAAAATCGGCGAAGTCGATTTTGGCCCCGCAGCGGAGTTCGACCTCGACGAGATTATGCTCCGCTGGTACGACCACCTGTTGAAAGGCATCGCCAACGGCGTGGAAAACGAGAAGCCCGTCAAGATCTTCGTGATGGGCTCTAATCAGTGGCGCGAAGAAAATGCTTGGCCGCTGACGCGCGCTCGCGAGACGCGCTATTTTCTCCACTCCGCCGGCAAAGCCAACTCGCTTTCGGGTGATGGGGTCCTGACGACGGCAAGCCCGCAGGCCGAGCCCGCTGACCATTTCGTCTATGATCCGGCGGACCCTGTGCCAACCATCGGCGGGCCACTCTGCTGCGACGCCGCGCATCTTGCGCCGGGCCCGCGAGATCAGCGTCCCGCGGAAGGGCGCGAAGACGTTTTGGTTTTCACCACCCCGGTCTTCGAAGAAGACTTGGAAGTTACCGGCCCGGTCACTCTGGAACTCTACGCGAATTCCTCGGCCGTGGACACAGACTTCACGGGCAAACTCGTCGATGTCTGGCCGAGCGGCTTCGCGCAAAACCTGACGGAGGGTATCCTGCGCACGCGCTATCGGAACTCGCCAGAAAAACCGGAGTTCATGAATCCCGGCGAAGTCTACAAGTTGGCGATCGATGTGTGGGCCACGAGCAACGTCTTCAAGGCGGGGCATCGGCTGCGCCTCGAAATCTCCAGCTCGAACTTTCCCCGCTTCGACCGCAACCTGAACACCGGCGAGCCCGCGGCGTTTTCGAGCCGCATGGCCAAGGCAACGAATACGATTTACCACGACCGCGAGCACCCGTCGGCGGTGACCCTGCCGGTTGTGCCGCGCTGACGCTGAAGGTTGAAGGATGAAGGCAGAACCTGCGGACCTTTGTTTCAGCATTCACACTTCAGCCTTCATACTTTCCTCCTGCTCGCCGGCGCTTTAGGAGAAACCACATGTCGTCAATCCTCGCCATCGCCGCCCATCCGGGCGACGCTCTGTTCACCATGGGTGCCACGGTCGCGCAGCACATCGCGAATGGCGGACGTGGCGCGTTCCTCAGCCTCTCACTCGGCGAGCGCGGCCACAAAACGATTCCCCCCAAGGAATACGGCGAAATGCAGCGCGTCGCCACCGAGAAGGCCGCGAAGCATCTCGGGGCCGAAGCGGAGTTTCTCTCCTACCCTGACGCCGAAATCCCTTTTAACGATGAAGCGAGTTTCGCCGTGTGCGACGTGATCCGCAAGTTCAAGCCGGCGATCGTCGTCACCCACTGGAGCGGAAGCTGGCACAAGGACCACCAGAACTGCCACGCCATTGTTCGCGACGCGATCTTCTACGCGGGCCTGAGCGCCATCTCCCGGGAGAATCCGGCGCACTCGGTCGGCAAATTGTTTTATGCGGAAAACTGGGAGGACATCGCCAACTTCCAGCCGGACACTTACCTCGATATCAGCGGGGTCTACGAAAAGTGGCTCGAGGCCTGCAACTTTGTCCCGATGTGGCGCGGCGAGACGGGATTCCGCTACAACGACCAGCCAGTTTCAGTACGCCGTGACGCTGATGTCCGACCCGGAACAGCGCACCGAACGCGCCCGCACACTATAGATTGGCCGCCAGGAATCTCTTTGCGCTCCCATTTTGCCTTTTGCCCTTTGCTTTTTGATCTGCTTTTCCCAGCCTCTGGATAACCTAGTGCCCCTGCTCCGCGGCCGCTCCAATCACCGACGCTTGCAGCAAAAGCACCACCTGAATCTCCCGGTCCCAGACGGGCCATTCGTGCTTGCCGGGAAATTCGCGGTACTGGTAGGGGATTTTGAGTTCCGAGAGCAGCTTCACAAAGTCGCGATTCTCCTGGAGCAGGGAATCCTCCGAGCCGACGGAGAGGTAAAGCTGCGGGCGCATTTCGGCGGGGACTTTCCTGACCAACTCGAACGGGTCTTCCGCGGCGCGAGCGGGGTTATCCGGCGGGCCGAAAACGTTGGCGACAAGTTTCTGGAATTCCGGGTCGTCGGAATGCGCTTCTCTGTGCCGCGCGGCGGCCAGCGCCCCGCTCAGGCTGGCTGTAGCGGCGAACATGTCGGGATGCTTCAAGCCCAGCTTCATGGCGCCGTAGCCGCCCATGGAGAGCCCGGCAATGGCGCGTCCCTGACGCGAGGCGACGGTGCGGTAGTGGCCGTCCACATAAGGAATCAGGTCGAGCACGATGAAATCTTCCCAGGCCAGGTTCGCGTCCTCGTGACTGTTCGTGTAGAAGCCGTTGTCGCCTTCCGGCATGACGATAATTTCCTGATAGCCGCGCGCGTAGTCGGTGATCCGCGAGTAGCTCACCCAGGCCGGATAGTGGTCCGTGAAGCCGTGCAGCAAATAGAGCACCGGATAGCGCCGCGTCGAAGTTGCGTAGTCGCGGGGAAGAATGATGTTGAAGCCGACGGTCATCCCGCCCAGGTGCGGCGCCGCAATCTCAACTGTTTGATAGTCGCTGGCCATCCCCCATGACGAGAGGCTAAGCACGAACGCGAGCACGGCGGGCAAAGCGCGTGTGAGTTTCATTCCACCCTCTCACCCCCAGCGGGAGCCGCGATTCTAGCCGAGACGATCGGCACACCGCAATGAGATTGCCGCCCTCAACTCGCTCAATGCCGCCTTGACACCCGGCGAACCTGCCGATGATAATGGCTCTCCTTCAGCGGAACCGAAGCTGCCTCGCCCAATCGCG
>JAIQGB010000111.1 GCA_020072905.1 Terriglobia bacterium
ACGGGCTTCGGTCTTTTCCAAATTCTTGCTCAGCCTTTGCAGCGTTTCGCCTTGCGAGGCGAGCGTGCTGTCAATCGTCGTTTTCATGGCGTCGATTCGTTCGTTGAGGCCCTTGGCGTACCAGCCGAGCCCTCCGAGGCCGATTACGGTTACGATCGCCAAAATGATCGTGGGGATGTGCGACCCCGATCCGCCCTCGGGTGGCGGTGCCGCGTACGATGGGGTGCCGCTTTTCGGTGCTGCCGAAGAGGATAGCGGCGATGGTGTGATGCTCATAAACAAACTCCCTGCTGAAAAATTCTAAACCATTCCTTGATTATGCCTGATTATAAGATTCCCCAAGTAGTTGAAACACCATTAGTTGGGCTTGAGGAGGCGCTCCTCCCCTCGGCATGCCCGGCGTTCGTCGCAGGCGGGCTAGTTCGTAGTTCTCGAGGGAGGCTGGTAGCGTGAGCGCGATTCCCCGGATCTCAGAAGAGCCGGACTCGGACGGTGAGGTATTTCTTCGGATTCTTCCGGAACTCCGTCAAAAACTCGCGGAGCGATTGCGAACTCTCGCTGAGGTTGTTGAACAGCGTGGGATCGGTCGAGAGCTTGCCGAGCGTCCCCTGGCCCTGCTCGATGCGCGTGGTGATGATGTTCAGTCGGTCGAAGGTCTCGTTGACGCGGTTATAAAGCTGCGGGTCCGTCGCCAGCTTGCCGATGGTCCCCTGACCCTTATTCACATTGTCGACCATGGTATTCGCCCGCGCGACGAGCTCCTCCACGTGATTGTAGACGGAGGGATCGTTCAGGAACTTGGCCAGGCTACCCTTGCCGGTCTGAACGTCGTCGAGCACCTTATTGAGCCGGTCGATGCTCGCCACGGTGCGGTTGTAAAGGGTTTCATCGGCCATCAGCTTGCCGATCGTGCCTTCGCCGCGGTCGAGCCGCGCCACAACGTGCTGGACGCCGTCCGCCATAGAATTCAGACGGTTGTACAGCGCCTGGTCATAGATGACCTTTCCGAGCGTCCCTTTGCCCGCCTGGATCTGGCCCGTAATGTCGTTCAGCTTGTCGCTCAGCACGCGCAGGTTGGAGATCACGTCGTTGGTGTTTTGCACGATGCGCTTGATGTCGGCCTCTTCTTCGCTTTCCACCTCGCCCCGGTCGGGTATCACGGGTTGGCCCGGCGAACCGCGACTGATGTCAACGAAGGCGTCTCCGAGCAGTCCCGCCGTGGCTAGTCGGGCTTTCGAGCTAATCTCCTTGGGGCCTCCTCGGATCTCCTTCTGATAGGTGACGGGGATTCGCATCGCGACTTCAACAGCTTTCTTTGGGTCTGTCAAATCGGAAATGCGGATGGACTGGACCACGCCCACGGGCACGCCGGCAACCCGCACCTGCGACCCGGCGCGGAGCCCTGAGGCGCCGGAAAAGTACGTCTTCAGCGTGTACTTGCGGGTGAAGATTCCCACTTGCCCGCTGATGAAGAATACGCCCACGCCGAACACCACTAAGCTCACGAGCACCATCACGCCGACGCGGAGCTGGGCCCACGAAATCTGTTTGCGTTGAGGCATTGCGAACCTCCCTTTAGGAACGCTGCGCAACTATTGTAGTCCATCGAGAGCGTGCGAGTGAATCAGGCCAGGAACTTTCGGAGGTAGGGGTCCGGGTTCGAGGTGATTTCTTCTTTCGAGCCCCAGAAGTGGACGAGGCCATCACGGAGGACCAGGAACCGGGTCGTAAAGCTTCTGCCGGTCGCACCGTCGGCCGCGGCCGGAACCAGGGCCATCTTTTCCGGGGAATACATGAAATTTGCGAGCACGAAAGCGTCCGCCAGCCGGTGCGTGACGACCAGCGTGCTGACGCCCTGCACGTCGCGCAGCTTGGCGATGAGGACGTTGATAGTATGCGCGGTGACCGGGTCCAGGCCCGCCGTCGGCGAATCATAAAGCATGATCGAAGGATCGCTGACGATCGCCCGCGCGATGGAGACGCGCCGGCGCATGCCTCCGGAGAGCTCGGCCGGCATCTTGTCGAGCGTGTGCTCGAGTTCCACGAATCGCAGGACTTCCCGCACCCGGTGTTCGATTTGCTCTTCGTCCTTCTCACCTTCCTCGCGCAGACGGTAGGCCACGTTCTCGTAGACCGAGAGCGAGTCAAATAGCGCGCCCTCCTGGAACACGATCCCCATCTTCCGACGCAGAGGGAACAACTCGGTTTCGGCGAGGGGCGTCAGGTCCTGGCCGTCGACGAGCACCTGCCCCGAGTCCGGTTTGAGCAGCCCGAGGATTAGTTTCAGCAGGACCGATTTCCCGGAGCCCGTGACGCCCAGCAGCACGAGGGTTTCTCCTGCCCCCAGCCGGAAAGACACATCGTCGAGTACCGGCTTCTCCTCAAAGGAGAGCGAAACACGGCGCAGCTCGACCGCCGGAGTAATCTCCGGCACGCCGTCACGTAATGCCGGCTTTGATTCCCCAATCAGCGAGTCCAAGATGCAGCGCTCCCTCCGGCAGGACAAGACATCCCAAATGTTATTCTAATGCTGCTCCAGGGGTCTCGCCTAGTACCGTTCCAACTCATTACGCCAATCCTCGATGGCCGGCAGCAACCGGAGGAGGTTGGCACACGGACTGGAATGCACAGCCCCAGATAGTTGGAACGGCACTAGAAGAACCCGATGGCCATGAGGAATTTGGTGTAGAAGAAATCCAGAAGGAGGATGAGGACACAGGCGCCAACGACGGCTTGTGTAGTCGCGCGCCCCACACCTTCCGTCCCGCCTTTCGTGTGCAGGCCGAAGTAGCAGCCCACCAGAGCGATGGCGACAGCGAAGAAGAACGGCTTCGTCAGACCCTGGATGATGTCTTCGGAATGCAGCGCCTGAAGCGCGGAGTTCCAGTATTCGGCGCTGCTCAGGTGCGCTGTGGACATGCTGACCAGGGCGCCGCCCATCATGCCGAAGAAGTCGGAAAGGACGGTCAGCAGCGGAAGCGTGGCAACCGTCGCGTAGAGCCGCGGGGAAACCAGCTTGCGGAGCGGGTCGGTCCCCAGGGCACGCATGGCGTCGATCTGCTCGCTCACGAGCATCGAGCCGATTTCTGAGGCGATGCCGGAACTGATCCGCCCCGCGACCATCAGGGCGGTCAGCAGCGGGCCGATTTCGCGCACCATCGAAAGGGCCACGACCTGCCCAAGGAGGGCAGTCTCTCCAAAGGTGCTGAGCGTGCGGTGGGTCTGCAGCGCCAGGACTCCGCCGATAGACAGGGCCGTCAGCAGGACAATCGGCAGCGAGCCGAAGCCAATGACGTCCATTTGGATCAGCGTATCGATTAGGTAGCGTGGGGGGGTAAAAAGGTGGCGGATCGAATTCGTCAAGTATTCCGTGAACTCCTGGACGGCCAGCACCTTGCGCTTGACGAAGTTGTCGAGAGAGAGTCCGTTCACGGTTCCCGCTGCGTTTCCGGCCGCACCGGCCTTATCCCGCGGCCCCCTGGCAATCTAGCCGTGGGCAATTGCCGAAGTCAAGTGGCGCGCGGAGCAGTATGGCACCGTCCTGTCTTCTCCTGGGGAGAAAAGCCCATCGGCTCAGCCTTCTGTGTCTCCCGTAAAATCCTTGGCGGCTTTGCGCGTTTCGTGTAGGCTTTCCTCCCATGCCGCAAGAGCGAAGATTCCAAGTCGCGCTCATCCAGATGGTGTGTTCGCCCGATCCCGAGGATAACCTCCGGCGCGCGTGCGCGCGGGTGGAAGAAGCGGCGGACAGGGGCGCGCGGATTGTCTGTCTTCCAGAGCTTTTCCGCTCGCAGTACTTTTGCCAGCGTGAAGATCACACCTCGTTCGACCTGGCCGAGCCTGTGCCTGGCCCGACCACCGAGGCGCTGGGGAAGATCGCGCGGCAGAAGAAAGTTGCCATCATTTCCCCGGTGTTTGAGCGGCGCGCCGCGGGCCTGTACCACAACAGTGCGGCGATTATTGATGCCGATGGACAAGTCGTGGGCCTCTACCGGAAGATGCACATTCCCGACGACCCCGCGTACTACGAGAAGTTCTACTTCACTCCCGGGGATCTGGGTTTTCCGGCTTTTGAGACCAGCGTCGGCCGGATTGGCGCGCTGATCTGCTGGGATCAGTGGTACCCGGAAGGCGCGCGGCTCGTGGCGCTGCAAGGCGCGAACATTCTCTTCTATCCCACGGCCATCGGCTGGCATCCCGACGAGAAAGAGCAATATGGAGCCGCGCAGCACGATGCTTGGCGCACCATCCAGCGCGCGCATGCCATTGCCAACGGAGTGTACGTGGCGGCGGTCAATCGCGTCGGCCACGAAAAGCTCCCGGGCGCGGCGGGGCAGGGAATCGAATTCTGGGGCTCGTCTTTCCTGAGCGATCCCTTCGGCGTGGTGCTGGCCGAGGCGGGCGTGGACGGCGAAGAAATCCTGGTCGGCGAGGTCGACCTCGAACGCGTGGAGGAAGTGCGCCGCGACTGGCCCTTCCTGCGCGACCGCCGTATCGACGCCTACGGCGGCCTCGACCAGCGGTTCCTCGACAAGGCATTGAGTGATTTGGAGATTGAGTGATTTAGTGAATTGTGAATGGCGAAGAGCGGATAGAGAATCTCTGGTCTCGGCAAGGCGCGTAATCCTATCGCGGATGAGAAAGACTGGCCAACGCAGCAATCACAAAATCGCTCAATCACCAGATCACCCAATTGCGCCGCGCTCTCCTGCGGCGCTCGGCTTCCGCCATCCCGCCGAAGGGGAGCCGCACGAGGCCACCTGGATCGGCTGGCCGGCGAATCGAACGGATTGGCCCGGCAAGTTCGCGCCCATCCCCTGGGTGTATGCCGAAATCGTGAGGAAGCTCGCGCCCGGGGAAATCGTTCGCGTCTTGGAGAGCACACGTCTGCACGACGCTTCCGCGCGCCGCGTCATGAAGCGCGTGGGGATTGATCCCTCGCGTGTCGAATTCTTCCGCTTTCCCACTAACCGTGGATGGACGCGCGACTCCGGCCCGATTTTTGTGCGCCGCGAGCGCCCTCGCCCCGAAGTGGCGATCGTGCAATTTGGCTTCAATGCCTGGGCGAAGTACCCGGACTGGCGGAAGGATTCTCGGATCCCAGAGCGGGTGGCTCGCGCCCTCCGTTTCCGCATGTTTCGTGCTGTGGTGAAGGGACGAGAATTCATCTTCGAAGGCGGCAGCGTTGACGTCAACGGTCGCGGGACTCTCCTCACCACCGAGGAGTGCCTGCTCGACCCGGTGACGCAGGTTCGCAATCCGGGCCTCAGCCGGAAGGAAATCGAAACGGCACTGCGCACTTACCTCGGCGCCACAAACGTGCTGTGGCTCGGCCGCGGCATCGCCGGCGACGACACGCACGGCCACATCGACGATATCTGCCGCTTCGTCGGCCCGCGGACGGTGGTGCATTGCCGCGAGGATGACCCGGCCGACCCGAATTACCGGCCCCTCGAGGAGAACCGCGAGCGTCTGGAAGGAATGCGGCTCGAAGACGGGGCGAAGATTGAAGTCGTCCCTCTTCCCATGCCCGCACCGCTTTACCTCGACGGCCAGCGCCTGCCCGCCAGTTACGCGAACTTCTACATCGCCAACGCGGCGGTCCTTGTCCCCACGTTCAACGACCCGAACGACCGCATCGCTCTGGGCACACTCAGTGAACTCTTCCGAGACCGCCCCGTTGTGGGAATTCACGCCGTGGATCTCGTATGGGGTCTTGGCACGCTCCACTGTCTGACTCACGAACAGCCGGCTGCGTAACCCTGTGACCTTGGACGAATTGCCCACCCCGACGAGGGTATTGTGTCCGACTTGCTGCGTCGTCGGCTCGAAGCCCTCGACTCGGAAGAGAAATTCAACTATGGTTTGACGCGGCTGCAATCTCTTGCGGAGGTCACGACCTGATATGAATTCATACATTTCTCGGCGCCAATTCCTGGCAGGGGCGCTTGTTGCAGGGACAGCCGAGGCCGTTCTCGCACCGGCGACCACCCAGTCGGTGGCCGCAACTCCGGCGAACGAATTCGATTTCCCCATCATCGACTTCCACGCTCATGTGGAAGGAAACTTCACCCTGCAGCGAGCCCTGGAGCTCGCCAACGCCCGCGGCGCGAAGCTGGGCCTGGCGGAGCACGCCGGATGCAAAGAGGAGGTCCATAACGACGCCACCCTCAAGGCATACCTCGAGAGAGTGAAGGCTGCGCCCGTCTACAAGGGGATTCAGGCGGAAGGCCTGGACTGGATGAAGTGCTTCTCCAAGGAGGCGATTGCGGAGTTGGATTTCGTCCTCTCCGACGCGCTCACGTTTCCGGAAAAGGACGGCCGGCTGGTGCACTTGTGGACGCCCGAAGCCAAGATCACCGACAAGCAGGACTTCATGGACCGTTACGTTGACTTCAATGTCCAGGTGATTTCGGAAGAGCCCATCGACATCTTTGCGAATCCCACTTTCCTGCCCGAGGCCATCGTCAAGGAGTACGACGTGCTCTGGACGGAGCCCCGCATGACCAAGGTGATTAAGGCGGCTGCGAAATATGGCGTCGCCATCGAGATCAACTCGCTCTACAACATTCCGAGCGAGAAGTTCCTGCGCATGGCCAAAGCCGCCGGG
The DNA here is from genome assembly GCA_020072905.1 of Terriglobia bacterium. Lineage (GTDB taxonomy): Bacteria > Acidobacteriota > Terriglobia > UBA7540 > UBA7540 > JAIQGB01. The sequence continues at coordinate 6,608 of JAIQGB010000111.1, forward strand.
GTGAAGTTTTCTTTCGGCTCGAACGCTCACGGCGACGGGGTCGGGAAGCTGGACTACTCGATCAAGATGGCCAAGGTGCTCGGCGTCACGCGCGAGAACATGTTCATGCCCGCCCCGCGCGATCAAAAGCCCATCATGCGCCGGACGTAGCGCAGCCCTCCAGCGTCTGCACTGCCGGAATCACTTCAGGTGCTTTCTGAGGAAGGCGATGACTTCTTCGAAAGCGGCTGCCGCTTGCGGATCGTCCAGGTGGGCGTCAAAGCCATGCGCGCCGCCGCGGATGCGAATGAGGCGATGCTGGACGTGGTGGCGCTCGAGTTCGCGGGCCATCATTTCAGACTGCTCAAAGGGCACGTCGGAATCGTTGTCGCCGTGCAGCAAGAGAGTCGGCGGGTAGTCGCGGGTGACGTTCCTGACCGGGCAGTAGGGTTCGAATTTATCCGGGTCGGTGGCGGGGTCCCAACCGCCGACCATCTTCGGCCATAATCCCTGCTGGCGGCAATAGAGGTAGAAACGGAAGCGCCGCTCTTCGTTGCCTTCGGAAATCGTCGTGCTCCCCACGGCCTGCTCGGCTTGCTCGAGAGTGACCGCAGGTTCTTTCAAATAGAAGGGGTCGGGGCGGCTGTACCACGCACCGGTGATGTCGCCATAGCCGTAGAATGAAACCAACGCACGGGGCTGCGGCCGGCATTGATACCCGGCTGAAAGGGTCAGATATCCCCCTGCCGAATGCCCCACCACCGCAATACGGTCCGGGTTAATCCGGAACAACTTTGGCCCTTCCGTTCTGACCCACTGGTACGCGTCGCGAAGGTCCTCGATGATGCCCGGCAGCTTGGTCTCCGGCGCCAAGCGATAGTCAATGGCGACAACCACGAAGCCCTCCTTGATGTACCGCTCAAGCTCTGCTTCGTGAATTGTTGTCCGGTCGCCGAAGATTAGCGCGCCCCCGTGAATCCAGAGAATGGCCGGCCGCACGCGGCTGTCAGGTGGCCTGTACACATCGGCCTGGATGGGATGTCCGTCAGCGAATTTATACGTGTAAGTCGCCTTGCCGATGGTTGGCGCTCCCTCGGCGCCCGCCAAAGCCACGGTAAGGAAAACGAGCAGGGTGAGCAGAAGTTTGGAGTATCGCATCATCGGATTGAAATCCCTCCGGATGCGGCAACCTCAGAATCCTTCCAAAGCATGGGGTGGTGCCTTTCTCAGCCCGTTGGAATGTGTCGGGAATTGTAGCGCCCTGAACGCATTCTGACGTTGCGGATTCTGCGGCGGCGATTTTCTGGGGTCGGAGGGCCGCCCGATTGGAATCTGGGCGGTTCGTGCGGCGGCCCGTGTCTCGGCGGAGAGCCCCAGGTGGTCCCGCCGATATTACCCACGAAAGTACCGGAGGCCGTAAAACCAGTTCTGTCCCGCGAAGTGGGAAGCGCGATACCGGACCTCCGCCTTCCGCTCGAATTCCTCAACGCCGCCGCTGTAGGGGCAGATTACTGTCACAAACTCACCCAGCGCAAGTTCCATCTTCAGGCAGAGGGCCAGGCCTCCTTTGGAGAGATTCTCGGTCTTGACGATCTCCTGCTGGCCTTTGCTGTTGCGCACCAGGGCGCGCAGCTTGACCGCCATGCGCTTGAACACTCGCCTCTCGATTGTGCCATCCCATTTGCCGACTCTCGGTGAGACCGGTGGCTGGGCCGCAGCGGGAGCCTGGACGGGAGGCATCTGTTTTGGGCGGCGAGTGACGTCGGCGTAGGTCCAGGTGGAGAGTTGGCCGCACTTGTCGCAGAGCTTTTGCAGCGTCCCGGCAGATTCGAGCAGGTCGAATTCGACCAGGCTCAGGACCAGCAGGCCCTGTTTGCCGCAGCCCAGGCATTCAAGGAGGGCTCCCGCGCTCGACCCTCCCGGGTCGAGCGGCGGAGGAAAATCGATGTCCCAAAGGGTCCGCTCCTTTTCCAGGCATTCCACTCCCCAACCGGAGAACTCCGCACTTTCCAATCGCGTCTCGCCGACCACTCGAAAATCCGCCTCGCGGAAGTTCTCCAGATTGACAATCCGAAGGGTGTCATCGGCAGCTACGCGGTGGACTAGGGCAATGAGCGCCCCGTCGCGGTTGACCATGATGGTTATGGTGTTCTCGACGAAGTCGCCGGCGCTGCCCCCAAAACACATCACGCGGATCGGGATGCTAAGCTTGACCCGCTCGGTCCGACGCTGCCGTGTGCCAGTTTCGGCGGACGGGGCGGATGTTTCCTGGGGTGATTGCACACTGAGGTTATATCCCTGTTGCTTTTCCAACGCAATCGCCATGCTGTGACCCAGGGACGGAAATGCCGCCGCGTAATAATCATCATGTGGCGGTCAGCGAAGGTCCGCTCCAAGCGATTGGGCTGGGGATTTATACCGCGCCCAAGCCAGGGCCGGTGAGCGTGGAGGTATCCATGGTGCCGTCTTTGATGATAAAGATCCCCGGAAACTTCGACTCCCACGGTTTGTTGGCCGCAGGAACGTACTGGCGGGCGTTGGCTTCGATGGCGGCAACGCCGGGAATGTGGGCGGCGAGGCCGGCGGAGTGGATGAGCGACGCGCCGGGGCAGGTGAGGTCCTGGACGCAGAGGAACATCTGGTATTTCTGGGCCGCGGCGGCCATCAGCAACGACTGCGATTGTCCCTTGCAGGCCTTCAGCGCCACACCCGTGTAACCCATTTCGCGCGCCAGCAGCAGGCTTTCGAGGTCGGTGAGCGATTCGTCGATGACCACCGGCTTGAGCTTGGCGGCCTCGTGCATAACATTGGCGCGGTGAGCCTTCAGGTCTCGTGCCGTGGGCTGCTCGATGTACTGGATGCGCTCGAAGCCGGCGGGCGTCTTTTCCTTCAGCCGACGCAGAAAATCCAGAAGGTAGCCCACGTTCGGGCATCGTTCGTTGAAGTCCAGCGAATACACCCATTGGGCCACGTGGCGCTTTTGCTGGGTCTCGGCGGCGGTCCGGTCGACCCGCAACACGCGCTCGATGTCCCAGTCCAGGTCGTCACCGTTCAGTTTGATCTTGAGATGCGTCAGCCCGTTGTAGTTGATCCATTCAGGGAGGGTTTCGGGAAGGCCGTCATCCAGCCGCTTCTTGATGTCGGATTCGGTGATGGGATCCACCGCGCCCACCAGATGGTAGAGCGGCAGGTGCGGCTTGGGCTGCTTCAGGACATAGCTGTCCAGGGATTCGCCTTTGAATTCCGGCGTTAGGAAGTGGCCGAGGTCCCTTGCCAGAAACTCGGGACCGTAAGTGTGATAGCAGTTGAGGCCGTGGGCCTTGCCGAAAGCATCGTGGAGGGCAGCGTCGAAAGGGCTGGCTGTGACGAGCGTGCAGAGCTTAGGAATGGGCTCGGCCAGATTCAACTCCTTGGAAACATCTTCTGCGGCCTGTAAGTACGCGGGTTCGAGGGCGGCGTTGATGTCGATAGGATGGCCAGCGTCCTTGTAGGCGGCCGTGAGCTTGACGAGGCGGGCGGCGAGAACCTTCATCGCTCCCAAGGTGGTGTCGTACGACATCGTCCGGGAAGGGAATGCCCATACGTTGCCGAGCGGCATGGAACCGAAACCCTTCACCGTGCGGCCGTTCGCCGCACGCACAAGGCAATGCACGTTGAGCAGCGTCACGCGGTCCACGATCGTGCCGCCGAACTTCAAGGGAGCCCGATAGAGGAAGTCTTCGAAACCAAGCGTGACATCTTCGATGCGGATGGCTCTGGACGCCGGCCTTGGCAGCGTGTGGGAAGCCAGCAGCGCCCAGCTGGATCTTGGCGCAAGGCCTGCGAACAACGACGCTGCCGACACATTGAGAAACCTTCGTCTCGAAACCTTCTTCATCCTGGGACCTTGCTCGTCACTTGTCACTCGTCACCTGTCACTTGCTACTTTCCGCTGCCCTCATACGCTTCGCGCAG
>JAIQGB010000112.1 GCA_020072905.1 Terriglobia bacterium
GGGGGGGACGAAGCCATTCAGCGCGTTCATCAGCGTGGACTTGCCGGCCCCGCTCGGTCCCAGCAGGCCGATCAGCTCCCGCGGTTTGACGACCAGCGAAATGTCATCGAGCAGCCGTTTGGGTTTGCCGGTATTGCGGTCCGTCACTTCGAAGGTCACATCGTTGACGTCCAGGCGCACCACTTGCGTTTCCGGAGCGTGCGACAGGCTCTCGCCCGAGAAGTGCAGCTCGGAGGGACCGATGACGATGCGATCCAGCTCGTGGAGCTCGTGGTGTTTCACCTTGATGCCGTTGACGAAAGTGCCGTTCGTCGAGCCAAGGTCGGCGAGGATAAACTTGCCGTCCTGTTTCACAATCTCCGCGTGGTGTTTGGAGACTACGGGATGGTCGATGACGACGTCGCTCGAGGGGTCGCGACCGATGGTGAGCCGGTCCTTGGTAAGGTCAACCTTCTCAACCTTCAGATGAGGTTCCAGCCCTGTGCGGAAGATGAGCGACTTGCCGGCGTAGCGTCCGAAGGTGATGTAGTCGCCGTCGATCAGCTCCGCCTTTTGGACCCGCGAGCCGTTTACGAAGGTGCCGTTCGTGGAGTGGTCGGCTAGAATGACCTTGCCGTTTTTCAAGCGGAATTCGGCGTGCACGCTCGAAATAGATGGGTGGTCCATCACCACCTGGCAGCGGTCCGCGTCCCTTCCCACGTTCAACCCTTCATCCGGGACTTCAAGGGTCCTCACCGCGTACTTGTCCACGATGAGTTCGAGGTGCGGCCGTGCCGTCAAATTCGTCAGCTTGACCGCGACGGTGCCGTCCACCCTCTTCTCTTCGGGGTGGATCGCGGCCGTCGGCGATGTCCGCTGCGCGGGAGGCAGCCCCGCTGCACCCGATCTGGGGACGGAAACTTGTTGCGTTGGGGGAGCGCCCGCGGGCATCTCGCCCCCGCCCTCGATTCGGAAGGCGTGGCGATGCTCCGCGCCGACCGAGACTTCATCCGTCGGCCGCAGGATACGCTCCTGGACGCGTACCTGGTTGACATAGGTCCCGTTGGCCGAGTGCCGGTCCTGCACAATCACTTGGCCTTCGGGATCGAACCCCACCCAGGCATGGGTGCGCGACACCTCATCGTCGGCGATGACGACCTGGCAGGTCGAGGGATCGCGGCCAATCAACAGACCCTTGGGGCCGATTGTAAACGTGCGACCGGTCAGCAGTCCTGACGAGGCCACCAGCCGGTGGGATGCGGGGGCTTCAGGCGCCCGGAAGGCCACTTGCATGGTCTCCGCGCCGGCAACCGCCGGCCGGGGGATGGCGGGGGCCTCTGCGGGGGGTTCAGACTCGGGAAGAGCGGTGCCGCAACTGCGACAGAAACGAAAGCCCGCTTCATTCATCTCCCCGCATCCAGGGCATCTCATGCTGTCCTCACCCGAGGGAGAAGGTCGAATTCGCTCTCCACAGGGACGCGCCCGGCCTGTCCGCTTCTGCGCGTTCCGGGCCCGTGAGGGGATGGGCCGCAGCGCGCACTTGGCCACCCCCAGCAGAACTCATTTGAGCGGTCGAGGCGAGGAAATCACGCCTCTCGGTTGAAGTCCTCTTCACGGAATTCCCGGAACTCGACTCCCGGCTGCGGCGCCGGAGGAGGGAGGCCGGGGCCGGAGATTTCCGCGACGATCGTGGTGATGTTGTCCGTGCCGCCGTTCTCATTGGCTTTTTCGATGAGCGCCTTGCACTTGGCCTGCAGTTCTCCCGGCTGCGCCAGGACACTCATCAAATGGGGAAGCTTCACCATGTTGTAGAGCCCGTCGCTGCAAAGCAGCAGACAATCTCCCTGGCGGACCTTGGTGTAAGTGACCTTCACATCCACCGTCTCGCTGCTGCCCACGGCCTGGGTGAGAATGCTCCGGCGACTGTCTTTTTCAGGGTCAGGGGGGACCTCCGCTCCGATCTCCGCGAGGTAATTGAGATAGGTCTGGTCGCGCGTGAGCTGGACCATCTGCTGGTTGCGCAGCACGTACGCGCGCGAGTCACCGACCTGCGCCACGAACAGATGGGGGCCGAACAAAGCCGCGGCGGTGGTTGTTGTCCCCATCCCCCGAAATCCCGGCTCGGATTGCGCCCTCTGAAAGATGATCTGGTTGGCAAACTCCACGGCCTCTCGGAGGAGAAGGACGAAGTTCGTTTCGCTCACGTTTCCGAGCGACTTCAAGTTTTCATAAAGGCGCTTGGGAACGGTGGTCGCGCAAATCTGGCTTGCCACCTCGCCAGAAGCTTCCCCTCCCATGCCATCGGCCACCAGGAAGAGCGTGCCCCGCGGGCCCAGGCGGTGATTTCGCAACGAGGGCGTCAGGCTCACTTCCCCGGTCGAGAGGTTGCAGATGACGAAGTTGTCCTCGTTGTTTTTGCGGACGCGCCCTACGTCCGACATGCCGAAAACGTTGACATGAGTGGCGGTCAAATCCGCCTCGCTGGCTTCATCCACTGTGCTCACTCTCTCCCATTTCGCTCGCCAGATTCGCCGGGGCCCCGGGCTTCGAGCGGCCGATACTCGGCGCGGCCTCGGACACCGTCCGCCGGGTTGCGCCCAGGATCAGCCGTACCCGGTACGCTGCAACCCGGAACACATCTCTTGCCTAAGCAGGCTGCCATGGAATGTGTGCAGCAAACGGACTGTCTTACCACACCGCGCGGCGAGTGGCAAGCACTGTGGACATGGGCTCACCAGCGCCGGGCAGGACCGTCACCGCAAGCGATACGGGTCACTTCACGCTGGCGCGCAACTCGGCGATGATCTGCCCCGCGACCTCCCGTGCACGCTGGAGATTGTCGGGAGGCAGTGAGATGGCAGCCACCTTCGCGTGCCCGCCTCCTCCGTAACGCTCGCAGATGCTGGCCAGATTCGCATCCTTGGGTGTGGGATTCCAGGGATTGCTCCCCACGGCGATTTTCGTCCGCTCGCGGGACCGGCTGAGGGCCACACTGTAGACCGCGGCGGGAAACAGGTAGTAAGGGACGAATTTGTTGAATCCTTCCGACTCCTGGTCGGCCATGTCGAAGAAGATCACGCCGTCACGGAGTTCGGCGCGCTGGCGGATGATTTCCACCGTCTTCAAGTGCTGGGAGTAAAATTGCTCGAAGGCCGCCCGGATCTGCGGCAACGCGGCAATTTCCGCCAGCGGCTTCGAGACCAACTCCGGGATGAGGCTCACCACGAATCCCGCGGACCGCGTCCCTTCAATCACCAGGGTGATCTGCATGGCGGGATGGCGCATTTCCACCGCCGTCTGTGGATCCGGATACTGCGCGCCGTCAATGATGTCCGCCCAATGGATGAGTTCCTCAAGGTCGGGACAGCGGAAACCGAACTTCGTGGCGCCAATGTGGGCAATGAACTTTGTGCAGGAGCGGAACTCCGGCCCATAGAACTTCTTCCCGCTTTGGTCGCGCCGGAAATGCTCCGCGTCGGCTTCGGTGAGGAAGGCGCTCTGGTGGTGGTCGAACCACCAGGTCAATCGCTCGCTCGCCGAATACTTGAAATCCACGATGACGTTTTCGTCGCCGTCAAAGGCGTCTTCATCAAAGAGTCGGCCGGCGCGGTGGACGAGTCCGCGGTAGTGCAACTCCGCCTGGGGGTCGATGCACTCCTGGTAAAAGCGGGTGAAAACAGCCGCCGAGCAGGCGCCGTCGAAGCATTGATCGTGGAAACAGACGCGAACTGTCATAGAGTCGTCGAGCAGGGAGCGGCACTTCTCCCGCGCAGGGAACCTTCAACACAGAAACGTGTTAAATTGCGCTGCCCTTGGCGAATTGTCAAGAGGAAAGGAAAACCACAGACCTGGCACACGGCAATGCAAAAGAAAGAGCGGCAGGCCAGCGCCTGCCGCTCTTAGATTCCAATCGTGCGGCCCCACGGGCCGCCACCGGCCCGCCGTTTCTACCGGGAAGCCTGTTGTTCAGCCAGCTTGCCGATAACGGGCAGCATAAATTTCTTCTCGTTGTAAGCTTGATACATCGTGTAGACCCACAAAGCGAAGCCGCCCAGCCCAATCGCCAGCCACAGCAGGAGGTCCAGAATCCATCCGATAACGGGGATCCAAGCCAAAATGAATCCCACAATCATCATGCCGATGACGAGCACGACCCACGCCAAGTTGAAGAACAGGGATTGGAAGGCGTGGAACTTGATGAACCGATCCTTGTTGTAGGGCTCTACGACTAGGAAGATGATCGCCGGGATGATCGTGAAGTAGGCGAGTGCCCCGGCAACATTCGGCGTGAGACCGCTTGAACCCGTTGTCGCCGCCGCCGGGCCGGCAGCGGGACCGGCCGGCGGTACGGCCGCCGGGGCGCCCACAGGCGCGCCACACGAACCACAGAAGCCAGCCCCCTCCAAAAGGGGCGCTCCACACTTCGTACAGGCTGCCATTGATAATCCTCCTTCGGCGCCGAGTTCGGGCAGTCATCCGCCCGCTCGTCGGCTGAATTCAGTCCGTTTCAGTACAATTCCAACTTGCCGCACACGAAGTGCACATGGAAGAAGCACGGAAAGCGGGCTAATCCATATCACAAACCCGTCCTCGGGACAATGAGTAATCCCCCCACCCCCCGCAGTTGACGTACTGATTGAGCTATACTCCGAGGCGGGCAGTAACGTCTTGGTGGCGGCCGGCGCGGCCGCCAGCCTCCGGTCTTCGATTCATGTCCCACGCTCCTTGGCAATTCCTGCTGACGTCCTCCCCCGCCGAGCGTCGCGCTCTTCTCGCCAGCACCCTCGGCTGGATGCTCGACGGCATGGACGTCACGCTTTACGCGATGGTCATTGCCGAGCTCCTGCGCGAACTTCAGCTCACACCAGCTCAGGCCGGCTTGCTGGCGTCCTTAACCCTGATCGCCTCCGCGGCCGGCGGGATTCTCTTCGGCGTTTTCGCTGACCGCGCCGGCCGCCGTCGTGCCTTGATGGCGAGCATCCTGGTCTACTCCGTCTTCACGGCGGCTTGCGGCTTCTCGCGCACGGTCACGGAACTGGCCGTCTTCCGGCTCCTGCTCGGGCTGGGGATGGGCGGCGAATGGGCCACCGGCGCGGCGCTGGTGGCGGAAACGTGGCGGGCGGAACATCGCGGCAAAGCGCTGGGCCTGATGCAAAGCGGCTTCGCCATCGGCTACGCACTGGCCGCCGTGGTGACGGCGTTGGTGCTCCCCCGCTGGGGATGGCGCGCCGTGTTCTTTGTAGGCCTTCTCCCTGCTCTCGTGACTCTCTGGATTCGCCGTGGCGTGGAGGAGTCTCCCCTTTGGGCCGCGCAATTGCCGCCCAGGAACGCGACTGGTCGCTCCGCCAGCCGGCCCACACTCTTCCAGCTTGGGCTCGCCTCGCACTATCGCCGCCCCATCCTGGTCACGCTGCTGATGAATGCCGCGGCCCTGTTCGGTTGGTGGGGACTGTTTACGTGGATTCCGCCTTACCTGGCCCTGCCCCCCACCCAAGGCGGGCGTGGTTTGACGATTGCCGCGTCCTCTCTCTGGATTGTCGCCATGCAGGCCGGAATGTGGCTCGGCTATGTCACCTTTGGATTTGTCAGTGACGCGCTGGGGCAAAAGCGAACCTACGTCGCCTATCTGCTGCTTGCCGCCGCGCTGGTGCCTCTCTACGCGCGGGCCCAAGCACCGGCGAGCCTCTTCCTCCTGGGGCCCGTCGTGGCGTTTTTCGGGACAGGCCACTTTACAGGTTTTGGTGCCATTACCGCGGAGCTGTTTCCCACTTCATTCCGCGCCTCGGCGATGGGGTTCACCTACAACTTTGGAAGGGCTCTCAGCGCCGCGGCGCCCTGGCTAATGGGATGGGTCGCCGAGCGCCGCTCCCTCAACTCGGCGTTTTGGATCAGCGGCCTCGCGTTCCTGGTGGCGGGCCTGCTGGCGGTCGCTCTCCCGGAAAGCAAATCGCGTGCGTTGGCATGACCCGCCAGGGTTCACTCTCCTCAGTTTTGTTCTGGTTCTTCTGGGACCGGGAGGGCGGAAGTTCAGGACATGCGAGAAGCCCCCGCGGAGGAAAAGGATGGAAATCTTCATTTGCTTTTTGAGGCTTGGATTGTGCTTTGAAACTGCACTATGATGGCACCCGCAATGAAAGGGGCTGCGCGACTTCTTCCCTCCGGCGGCTGTAGAAGAAACCATCCGCTGAAAGGAGTCAAGATGCAGGGTGTCCGGACGCCGATCATCCCGTGGCGATCTGCCCCCTTGAGTCACGGTGCGCTCCGCCTTCGGAGATTCACCGCGTCCGCATCAAGGGAACCGGGCAAATAGGCATGGCGCTTGAAGCGCAGCGCCAACGGAATAGCTCATCAAGGTCTCTGCGCTAATGCCATCGAGCGACGGATCATAAGAATAATTGAGGAGGAATAATCAATGAAAACCAGTACGACTGGAACGACATCCACAAAGGACGGTATTTCCCGCCGCAAGTTCATCACCACCGCCGGCGCCTTGGCGACCGGATTCACGATCGTGCCCCGCAACGTATTGGGCGGTGCCGGCTACGTTCCGCCGAGCGACAAGGTCAACATTGCCTTCATCGGAGTGGGCGCGCAGGGTTTGCGCGTGATGCTTGAATTCCTGAAGGAGCCCGACGTGCAAGCCGTCGCGGTCTGCGACCCTAACAAGGCGAGCAGCGACTATCCGCAATGGGGCGAGCACGAGTTCCGCGATTCGGTGCAGCATTTGCTCAACGTCACCTCCGGCTGGGACTGGCTCAGCCCCGAGGAGCCACTGCAGTTGACCCACTCCCTGCGAGTCACGGGCGGCATGGCGGGTCGCGAGCCGTGCCAGAAAATCGTGAACGCCTACTACGGCACCCAGAAACGCTCCGGGGAATACAAAGGCTGCGCCACCTACAGCGACTTCCGCGAGCTACTCGATAAGGAGAAAGACGTTGATGCCGTTGTCGTGGGTACCACGGACAACCTGCACGCGGCGGTCTCCGCGGCGGCGATGAAGAAGGGGAAACACGTCTTCTGCCAGAAGCCCATGACCCACACCATCCACGAAGCGCGGCGCATCGCCGAGATCGCGCGCCAGACCGGCGTGGCCACCCAGGTCGCCGTCGGCAACCAAGCCTCCGAAGACACCCGCCTGTTGTGCGAATGGATTTGGGCCGGCGCGATTGGGCCAGTACGCGAGGTCGTGAACTGGTCGAGCCGTCCTTTCTGGCCGCAGGGCATCGAGCGCCCGACGGAATCGCAACCGCTGCCCGAAGGACTCGACTGGAACTTGTGGCTCGGCCCGGCGCCGGAGCGGCCATTCAACCGCGCCTACCTACCCTTCGTCTGGCGCGGCTGGTACGACTTCGGCTGCGGCGCGCTGGGCGATATGGGCTGCTACAGCTTCGACACCATTTTCCGGGTGTTGAAGCTGGAGGCGGCGACGAGCGTCGAGGCCAGCTCCAGCGAACGCTACACCGAGACGCTACCCCTCGCCTCCATCATCCATTTCGAATTTCCCGCGCGCGGTGAGATGCCACCGGTCAAGCTGCACTGGTACGATGGCGGGCTCACGCCGCCCCGTCCGGAAGGGCTGCCGGACGACAAAGTCATGACCGGCGAAGAGCATGAAGGCCTGCTGTTCATCGGCGACAACGGGACGATCATGAGCGGCTTCAGCGGCCGCAGACCTCATCTGATTCCTGAATCCAAGATGAAGACCTTTCAGGCACCACCGAAAACTCTGCCCAGATCTCCGGGCAATGATCGGGAGTGGCTTGACGCCTGCAAAGGCGGCAAGACCAAGCCCGGCGCCAACTTCGAGTTTTCGGGCATGGTCACTGAGACCCTGCAGCTTGCCAACGTGGCCTTGCGCGTGGAAGGAAAACTCAACTGGGATCGGGAGGCCCTTAAAGTCACAAACGCGGCTGCAGCCGAGAAGTGCATCGCGCCGGAAGTCCGCGAGGGATGGGCTGTGTAGCCCCCGGGCCAGCGCAGCTTGTGCGTTGCCGTGCGATAACCCTCGTGTCTCGGCCGACCGGAGCTTGTTCTGTCTCTCGGCCGTCCCTGAGGAGTTGGATTTCTGATAGATTGAGCGTCGATGCCTCGCGGGATGCTGGCGGCACTCGGTTTGATTGGTACGTCCGCGCTTCTCCTGCTGCTTCACTCTCCTCTTTTGAACCTCCCTTACTTCTGGGACGAGGCAGGGTATTACGTCCCGGCGGCGCTGGATTTCTATCGCAGCTGGCAACTGGTTCCGCAGAGCACGTTGCCCGTGGGCCACACGCCGCTGGTGATGGTCTACCTGGCGCTGGCCTGGCATGTATTCGGATTCTCCCCGCTCGTGACGCGCGCAGCGATGATGCTGATCGCGGCGGGGACGGTCGTCGCAACGTATGCGCTGGCGCGGCGCGTGGTGAGCCGAGAAGCAGCGCTCTGGAGCGCGGCGCTGCTGGCGCTCTCGCCCATGTTTTTCGCGCAAAGCTCTCTGGTCTTTCTGGACTTGCCCGCCGCATTGCCCACCACCCTCTGCCTGCTGGCTCTCCTCGAAGGCCGCACGTTGATGTTCGCGCTCGCCGCGTCGCTCGCCGTGCTGACCAAAGAGACGGCGGTGGTGCTGTTGCCCGTGGCCGCAGTCTTCGTGTGGTGGCGCGTGCGGGCGCGGCAAGCCACACCCCTACAAAGCTGGTTCGTGCTCGCCGTGCCGTTGCTGCCGCTCGCGGCCTGGACGCTCTACTACCATCACGCGACGGGCTTCTGGACGGGCAACGCCGAGTACCTGCAGTTCAACCTGTTTTCGACGCTCTCTCCGGGCCGGATGTTCTGGTCACTCCTGCGCCGGCTCTACGAGGTCTTCATCGGCGGATTCAACTGGCTGCTGGTGGCAGGCGCGGCGTCCGGTATCTGGCGAGGAAGCATCAGCCACGGAGACACAGAGCCGCAGAGATTGCAGAAACAATTCTTGATGCTCGCTGCAGGTTTAATCGCCTCCTACGTCCTGATGCTGAGCGGGGTGGGAGGCGCGGTGCTGCCGCGCTACTTGCTACCCACCGTCCCGGCTCTATTTATTGCCGCGGTGGTTCTGATATGGCGATTGCGAAAGGCAGTTGCGCGAATCCTGTGTGGGGCGACGCTTGTCTGTTTTGTTGCCGCCTGGTTCATCAATCCGCCGTACCCATTTCCTTACGAGGACAACCTCTCCTATGCGGACTTCATTGAACTGCACCAGCAAGCGGCCGAGTTTCTCTCCGCGCGGCCGGCGGGTGAGCGAATTCTCACCGCCTGGCCCGCGACGGATGAACTCAAACGACCCTTTCTCGGGTACGTCGAGAAGCCTCTGCGCACGGTGCCGCTGGAAGGCCTGACCACGCGAGACTTTGATAAGGTCGACCCCGACTCCTTCGACGTCGTCTACCTCTACTCCCGGAAGTACGAGCCGAAGAACAACTGGCTGGCGCGGTTTCCCCTCTTCCGTCGCGCCCAAGAACGGTACTTCGGTTACGCCCCGCAGGTTGACGAACAGCAGTTGATCTCTCGCTTCCGACTCAGGCGGCTCGCGGAGTTCGACCGGCGCGGGCAGTGGGTGAAAATCTATGCCCGTGAGTCCAGGAGGTCTTAAGTCCCTCGGTCCGGGATCTGGTATCCGACCCCAGCCCTGACAGGCTGGCGGGCTCGAACTCGGGGATGCAAGCACGGAGCGCGCCCCCCCGAAACCCGAGGATTTTGCCCTCAAGGACTCAGAGACATCCAGGCGGAGAGACTCCATAGCCCCGCACGGAGCGATCAGCACCAAGTGCAGTTGACAGCCTGGGGCGCTGTGCTATACTGAGAAACCTGGGGTTGCAGGGGACATAATTTCCTACCACTTATCAGGACTTTCATTCCCCGGGTTGCTCGCAGGATGTTTGAGGAGAACGGTCGATCTCGCCATTGATTTTGTCAGTCCCGCCATTGAGGAGCCGTGGAAGCCGAGACCTGCAAACAGGAACTCGTCATCGAAATACCCGTGGACGTGGTGCGGAAGGAATCCGATAGTGTGACGGAGCAGTTCCGCCGCTCGGCACGGATTCCCGGTTTCCGCCCCGGGCACGCTCCGGCCCCGTTGGTCCGTCGGCACTTCCGCGCGGACATCCGCAAGGAAATCGTGCAGTCGCTACTCCCCAAATTTTTCGAAAACGTCATCAAGGAAAAGAACCTTTCCATCGTGGGGCGGCCGCGCTTCGAGGACCTGAAATTTGAGGAAGATCAACCTCTGACCGTCAAGGCAACCTTTGAAGTTGTCCCCCCGTTCGAGCTGGGCGAATACAAGGGTCTGGAAGTGGAGGAAGAATCCTCCCAAGTGACGGAGGAGGACATCGACAAGGCAGTGGAGGAGCTTCGGCAGCGCGCCGCCACCTACGAACCGATTGAGGATCGCCCGGCGGCTGACGAGGACTTTGTGCTGGTCTCCTACCGCGGCCGGGATGCCAAGGATCCCGAGAGCGCACCCATCGAGGCACGGGATGCCGTCGTCCACTTGGGCGCGAAGGGCACCGTGGCCGCCTTCACGGAGAACCTGCGGGGAACAAAAGCGGGCGAGAAGCCCGAGTTTGAGGTCGCTTACCCCGAAGACTACCCGCAGAAATCCCTGGCCGGGAAAACTCTGCGCTACCAAGTTGAAGTCCAAAGCATCAAAAGGAAGGTGCTGCCATCGGTGGACGACGAACTGGCGAAAACGGTCAGCGAGTCCGAGACACTGGCGGGCCTCCGCGCCAAGCTGCGCGAGACCCTGGAGAAACGCCGGGCTCGCCAGGTCGAAAATGCGGCGATGGGCAAGTTACTCGAGGGGTTGGTGAGCCGTCACAACTTCCCGGTCCCCGCGACCCTGGTGGAAATGCAGCTCGACCATAAGCTGGAGGGGATTGTAAGGCAACTGATCGCCCAGGGCATCGACCCGCGGGCGACCCAGGTCGACTGGCGCAAAATTCGCGAAGAGGGCCGCCCCGAGGCGGAGCGCGAAGTACGGGGGTCGCTGATTCTGGAAAGGATTGCCGAGGCAGAGAAGATCGAAGTCTCCGAGGAGGAAGTGGACGAGGTGATTCGTGAAATGAGCGCGGAGCGCGATGAATCCCCCGCGGCGCTCAAGACGCGCTTGACACAGGAAGGCGAGCTGGGTAGAATACAATCTACTCGCCGCAACCAGAAAGCTCTTGAACTCATCTACCGCAACGCAAAAATCACTCGGAAAAGTTAGAGACTTCCGGCGAAGGTTAAGGGGAAAAGACCAGGAAAGGCCATGAGCAGGAACGAGCCGAACATGACGCTGATCCCGATGGTGGTGGAACAGACCAACCGCGGGGAGCGCGCCTACGACATATACTCCCGGCTGCTGCGCGACAACATCATCTTTATCGGCACGCCCATTGACGACAACATGGCGAACCTGGTCACCGCACAACTGCTCTTCCTGGCCGCCGAAGATCCGGAGAAGGATGTTTCGCTCTACATCAACTCCCCGGGCGGCGTGGTGACGGCCGGCATGGCGATCTACGACACGATGCAGTTCATCAAACCGGACGTGGCCACGATTTGCATCGGCCAAGCCGCCAGCATCGCGGCGCTCCTGCTCGCCGCCGGAACGCCGGGCAAACGCTTCGCCCTGCCCAATTCCCGCGTCCTCATTCACCAGCCCACCATGGGAGGGCTGTCGGGCCAGGCGACGGATATTGACATCCACGCCCGCGAAATCCTGCGCATCCGAGCCGGCCTGAACGAGATCATGGCCAAGCATACCGGCCAGCCCGTGGAAAAAATCGAGCACGACGTCGAGCGCGACTTCTGGATGAGCGCCCAGCAGGCACGCGAATACGGGATCCTTGACGAAATCATCTTCAAGCACAAGTAAGGACGGGAGGAAACCTTGAAACGCAGCGGGAACGACGACGCCCCGCGATGCTCGTTCTGCAACAAGAGCCAGGATGCCGTGAAGAAACTCATTTCATCCCGGAGCGAACAGCCGCGTGTTTTCATCTGCAACGACTGCGTCATCGCCTGCAACGCTATCCTGGAGGAAGAGCACGTCGAGCAGGTGGCCGCCGCGCAGGTCAAGCTCCCCAAGCCGGCTGAGGTCAAGGATTTCCTCGACCAGTTCGTGATCGGGCAGGAAAAAACCAAGAAGAAGCTCGCCGTCGCCGTCTACAACCATTACAAGCGCATCATGTTTGCGCGGGTGCGCAGCGAGGTCGAGCTGACCAAATCGAACATCCTGCTCATTGGGCCCACGGGGACGGGAAAAACCCTGCTGGCCCAGACGCTCGCCCGGGTGCTCGAGGTCCCCTTCGCGATCGTGGACGCCACAACGCTTACCGAAGCCGGTTACGTCGGTGAGGACGTCGAAAACATCATTCTCCGCCTTCTGCAGAACGCCGGCGGCGACGTGCCGCGCGCCCAGCACGGCATTATCTACATCGATGAGATCGATAAGATCGCCAAGAAGGATGAGAACCCATCCATCACCCGCGACGTTTCCGGCGAAGGTGTCCAGCAGGCGCTGCTGAAGATTCTGGAAGGGACGGTCGCCAACGTCCCGCCGCAGGGTGGGCGCAAACACCCCCACCAGGAGTTCACCCCGGTGGATACCACGAACATCCTGTTTATTTGTGGTGGCGCTTTCGTGGGACTGGACCAGACCATCGCGCGGCGCGCCGGCAGGAAAACCCTGGGCTTCCACACGGACTCGACCGGCTCCCCGGCTGTCCCCGGCCGCCAAGATATCGAAACTTTGGAGCAGCTTCAGCCGATAGATTTAATACGCTACGGGCTGATTCCGGAGTTCGTCGGCCGCCTGCCCGTGGTGAGCGTGCTGAGCGACCTGGACGCTGCGGCGCTGATCGAAATCTTGACGCAGCCCAAGAACGCGCTGATCCGCCAGTACCAGAAGCTGTTTGACTTTGAGAACGTCAAGCTGCGCTTTACCGAGAAGGCCCTGGAGGTCATCGCGGCGCAGGCGATCGAGCGGAAGCTGGGCGCGCGGGGTCTGCGCATGATCCTCGAAGACCTGATGCTCGATCTCATGTACCATCTTCCCAGCCAGCGCAAGCTGCGCGAGTTTGTGGTGACCGAAGAAATGGTCAAGAAACACGAGATCAGTTTCAACTCCAACTTGCTGGAAAAAGCCGGCTAATGCCCACACCCATGTTTTCAGGGAGAGAAAAGACCGATACCCGCACGTTGCCGATGATGCCCATCCGGGACGTCGTCATCTTCCCGCACATGATGACGCCCTTCGTGGTGGGCCGTGAAAGCTCCATCCGGGCGCTCGAGGATGCGCTGGCAGGCGACAAGAAGATCTTCCTCGCCACCCAGCATGACGCCTCGGTCGATGAACCCAAGCCCAATGAGATTTACCAGGTCGGGACGATCTCCAACATCGTGCAGAGCCTCAAGCTGCCGGACGGCAACATCAAGGTTCTCGTGGAGGGTGTCGAGCGCGGCAAGGTCCAGAAAATCTCGAACGAGGAGGGCTACTTCCGGGTCAGCGTGAAGACCGTATCCTACCGGACGGTGAGCACGCCGAGCCTCGAGCAGCTCGTGCAGAAGGTGACTTCCCTCTTCGAACAGTACGTCAAGCTCTCGCAGAGCCTCAATTACGAGACGATGATCGCGGCGGTCAAGGTGGAAGAGACCGGGAAGTTCACCGACACGGTGGCCGCCAACCTCAACGTCAGCATCGAGGAAAAGCAGGAGCTACTCGAAATCTTCGATCCGGTCGACCGCCTGACCCGCCTCGCCGACATCCTCGACGTCGAGATTGAGAAGCTGAACGTTGACCGCACCATCCAGGGCCGCGTCAAGCGCCAAATGGAGCGCGCCCAGCGCGAGTACTACCTCAACGAGAAGATCAAGGCCATCCAGAAAGAGCTGGGACGAAACGAAAAGAGCGAGATCGACGAACTGAAGAAAAAAATCGAAACCTTCGGGATGACCAAGGACGCGCGCGAGAAAGCCGAGGCGGAGCTGAAGCGCCTGGAGATGATGCCGCCCATGTCGGCGGAGTCCACGGTTTCGCGCAACTACCTCGACTGGCTGCTCGCCATGCCGTGGAAGAAGAAATCGAAGGAAATCCGCGACATTCGCCGGGCCGAGCAGATTCTGGAAGCAGACCACTACGGGCTCGAAAAGATCAAGGAGCGTATCCTCGAGTTCCTGGCCGTCCGCCAGCTCGTCAAGAACCCGCGCGGATCGATCCTCTGCTTCGTCGGGCCGCCGGGCGTCGGCAAGACCTCACTCGGCCGCTCCATTGCTCGCGCCACGGGCCGCAAATTCGTGCGGCTGTCGCTGGGGGGTGTCCGCGACGAAGCCGAGATTCGCGGCCACCGCCGCACTTACATCGGCGCGCTGCCTGGCCAGATCATCCAGATGATGAAGAAGGCCGGGACCATCAATCCGATCTTCCTGCTCGACGAAGTCGATAAGATGAGCATGGATTTTCGTGGCGACCCGTCTGCGGCGCTGCTCGAAGTCCTCGATCCCGAGCAGAACCACATGTTCATGGACCACTACCTGGATGTGGAATACGACCTCTCGAAGGTCTTCTTTATCACCACGGCCAACGTGGTCCACACCATCCCCCAGCCTCTCCAGGACCGCATGGAGATCCTCCGCCTGTCGGGCTACACGGAGCCGGAGAAGCTCGAAATCGCCAAGCGCTTTCTGGTCAAGAAACAGCTCGAAGCGGCGGGACTGAAGCCCGAGAACCTCACTTTCACGGATGATGCCCTGGTGAGCGTCATCCGGCACTACACGCGCGAGGCGGGCGTCCGCAACCTGGAGCGCGAGATTGCCAACATTTCCCGCAAGGTGGCGCGCAAGGTCGTCAAGGAAGGCAGGGGGCTCCAAGTGACCGTGCGCGCCGAGGATTTGCAGGAATACCTCGGGGTCATCAAGTTTCGCGACACAAAAGCCGAAGAGAAGAACGAAGTTGGCCTCGCTACGGGCCTGGCCTGGACGGAGGTGGGCGGCGAGATTCTGAACATCGAAGCCACCATCATGCAGGGCAAGGGCAAGCTGCTGCTCACCGGCAAGCTGGGCGATGTGATGCAGGAATCCGGGCAGGCCGCCCTGAGCTACGTCCGATCGCGAGCTGCACGCCTGGGCTTGGGAGCGGACTTCTACCGCCACGTGGATATTCACATCCACATTCCGGAGGGCTCGATCCCCAAGGATGGTCCCTCGGCCGGTATCACGCTGGCGACTGCGGTGGTGAGCGCGCTCACGAAGATTGCCGTGCGGCGCGACATCGCCATGACGGGTGAGATCACGCTGCGAGGCAAGGTGCTGCCCATCGGCGGCGTTAAGGAAAAACTCCTCGCCGCTCACCGAGCGGGCAACCAGACGGTGATCCTGCCGCGCGACAACGAAAAGGATCTGACGGATATTCCTGCCAACGTCCAGCAGGAACTCGCCATCCGTTTTGTCGACACGATGGACGAAGTCTTGGAGCTCGCCCTCGAGCGGAAAATCGTAGGGGTGGCGACCCTCGAAGCCGAACCGGAACCCACGTCGGCGATGCAGCCCGCGGAGCGGGACGTCGACCGGGAACCCTTGACGAACTAAGACCCGGGAGGAGCCGGAAATCGTTCCGTACCTGGAAACCTCGGGTGGGCAAGCTGCATCGAAGGAAACGGGGACACAGGTCCTCGGCTTCTTAACCGAAATCATTCGCTGACCCAGACATTCCGGGATCCTTAGATCCGGAGACCACGGAAAAGGGACACAACCACACTGATCGCCGCTGGCTTTCCGCTTCGAACCGTACCTTGAGCCTGTCAAGTTCTTCGACGATCGACCGCGCGGCGAAATGCAGCCCCACCGAGGGCGGCAAAGCACACGACCGGACCCTTAGGTCCGAAATCTAAATCTAATCAAAGAGAGAAGTTATGCCAGCTAGAAAACAAAGTCAGGAAGAAGTTCAGGATGAAAAGATCATCGAACTGAAAGAGGGCGAAGTCCTCGACATCGCCAAGCTGAAGGAAATGAATATCACCACCCTCACCCAGGTCGCCAAAGACCTCAGCGTGGTGGGGGCGACGGGCATGCGCAAGCAGGAGCTGATTTTCAAGATCCTCCAGGCGCAGACCGAGAAGAACGGCCTTATCTTCAGCGAGGGCGTGCTCGAGTGCCTGCCGGACGGCTTCGGATTTCTTCGCGCGCCGGATTACAACTACCTGCCCGGCCCGGACGATATCTATGTCTCGCCCTCGCAGATTCGTAAGTTCGACCTGCGCACGGGCGACACGATCTCCGGCCAGATCCGCCCGCCCAAGGACGGCGAACGCTACTTCGCGCTCATCAAGGTGGAGGCCATCAACTTCGAGCCGCCCGATGAAGCGCGCAACAAGATCTTCTTCGACAACCTTACGCCGCTCTACCCGCAGGCACGAATCCGTCTGGAGACCATCAAGGAGAACATCTCCGCGCGCGTCCTCGACCTGCTGACGCCCATCGGCAAGGGGCAGCGTGGCCTGATCGTGGCGCCTCCGCGCACCGGCAAGACGATGCTGCTCCAGACGATTGCCAACTCCGTCAGCACCAATCATCCGGAGATCACCCTCATCGTTCTGCTCATCGATGAGCGCCCGGAAGAAGTCACGGACATGCAGCGCACCGTCAAGGGCGAGGTCATCAGCTCGACGTTCGACGAGCCCGCAGCCCGGCACGTCCAAGTGGCCGAGATGGTCATCGAAAAGGCCAAGCGGCTGGTCGAGCACAAGCGCGACGTCGTCATCCTCCTCGACTCGATTACGCGACTGGCGCGCGCTTACAACACCGTGGTCCCACCTTCAGGGAAGGTTCTTTCCGGCGGCGTGGACTCCAACGCGCTCCAGCGCCCCAAGCGCTTCTTTGGCGCGGCGCGCAACATCGAAGAGGGCGGCAGCCTCACCATCATCGCCACCGCGCTCATCGACACCGGCAGCCGCATGGACGACGTGATCTTCGAAGAGTTCAAGGGTACCGGCAACCTGGAAATCAACCTCGACCGCAAGCTCGTCGATAAGCGCGTCTTCCCCGCCATCGACCTCAACAAGTCCGGCACGCGGAAAGAAGAACTGCTGGTTCCCAAGGACGAGCTCAATCGCATCTGGGTGCTGCGCAAGGTCCTGAACCCGCTCTCGCCCGGCGAATCCATGGAGCTGATTATCGACAAGCTCTCCAAGACGCAGGCCAACTCCCAGTTTCTCGCTTCGATGAGCAACGGCGGGCGGTAGATTCAGGGGCTAGGTGTTAGGGATTAGGGGTTAGCAGAAACATGGAGGGCGGAATCTGAGTGGTGAACCGTCCAGGTTGCACCCTCTGCCCGCCATCGTTCATCCTTCAAACTTCAGTCTGATTCGAGCAGCTTTCTTTCCCGCGCGATTTCCAGGATTTGGTCGACAACCTGGTCGGCCTTGAGGTGCGTGGAGTCGATCTCCACGGCGTCTGGGGCCGGAACGAGAGGGGAGATCTTGCGTTCCGCGTCGAGCTGGTCGCGGCGGCCGATCTCATACGCGGTCTGCTCGAGCGTGCTGGCACGGCCGTCCTCCTGGTCTTGTTTCAACCTGCGACGCGCGCGTTCCGCCACATCGGCCTTCAAGAAAATCTTGAGCGGCGCGTCCGGAAAAACCACCGTCCCGATATCCCGCCCTTCCATCACCACGCCCTTTTCGCGCGCCAGGCTTCGCTGCAAGGCGATGAGCTTCTTACGCACTTCCGGCAAGCGCGACACTTTGGCCGCGGCCAGCGTCACCTCCGGCGTGCGGATGGCCTGCGTGACGTTGCGGCCGTCCAGAAAAACGGCAGGCGCATCGCCCTCCGCTCCAAAGTCGATTTCAGCGCTGGACACGGCTTCGGCGACAGCGTTCTCATCGTCTGGCGAAGCCCCGGACTTCACCACCTTGAGCGCCGCCGCGCGGTAAGTGGCGCCGCTGTCCACATAATTCAAGCCCAACCGCGCCGCGAGCATCTGCGCCACCGTGCTCTTCCCTGCCCCCGCCGGGCCGTCGATGGTGATGATCAGTGGTCTGTTCATCGGGACGAGTTATGAGAAGTTCTCGACCATCAGCCGTCAGTAGTCAGCGATCAGTGGGAAGAAGCTGACGGCTGAGCGCTGAAAGCTGACCGCTAAATCCGTTTGAATGCCTTCAGAAGATCTTTCATCCCATAGCGCAGCACGATAGGCCGGCCGTGCGGGCAGGTCATCGGGCAATCGGCCTGGCCGAGCGCGCGCAGGAGCCAATCCATCTTGTCGCGGTCGAGCGGCATGTTGACCTTGATCGCAGCGTGGCAGGAGACCGAGGCGGCGATCTTCGCGCGCAGGGCATCGAGCGAGAGGCTTTTCGCTTCGCCACCTACAGTATCCAGGATTTCCAGCAGCAGCCGCTCGACGTCGTCTGCCCGAATCTCCGCGGGCGCCGTCTTCAC
>JAIQGB010000113.1 GCA_020072905.1 Terriglobia bacterium
ACCGAAGAGCACCAGGCCGCCATCCGCGCCTACTTCGAACGGCTCAGCGCGGATGCGCAGAAACCGGAGTCAAAATAGCACTCGATGAAAACCGCTGTTCTCATCTTCACCACGCTGCTCTGGTTCGCTTCCGGCAGTTTGCGTTTGCCGGCCGCCGATCTTTCCGACCAGGAAATCCTCAAAACGCTCACCACCGACCGGCCGCGGGACGCGGCGGTGAGGAAAGCGCTTGAGTTTTTGCGGCAGAAACAGAAAAGCAACGGCGCCGTAGCTGAGCGCTACCCGACCGCGCTGACCGCTATGGCAATCATGGCGCACCTTTCGGCAGGCCACCCCCCCGCGGACAGGCAATACGGGCCCTGGCTGCGCAAGAGCATCAATTACGTGCTCTCGAAACAAAACGCCGATGGCTATTTCGGCGAGTCCGACGGCAGCCGGATGTACGGGCATGGGCTCTGCACGCTGATGTTGGCCGAAGCGCTGGGGATGCCGCGCGATGACGAGATGGATGAAAACATCCGCAAGGCTCTCAAACGCGCGGTCCAGGTGACGATCAACGCCGCGCTGGTGCAGAAATCACCTGAAAACACCGGGGGATGGCGCTATACACCGGATGCCCGGGACTCGGACTTGAGCCTCTCGGGCTGGCAGCTCATGAGTCTGCATGCAACCCAGCAAGTCGGCATTCCCGTGCCGGAGAATGTGATCAAGAACGCGTGGCTGGGTGAATGGAAGGTGCTCCCGTCGAGGCCCACATAGTTACCTTCACGCGGGACGATGTGCCAGTCGAAGCCCATCTTCAAAAGGTCTTCCTCGAAGTTCCCGTTCACCAGAAGATTGTCGCCGGTCGGCTGGTAGGTGGGTTTAATCACTCCCTTGCTCAGTAGGTCGTTCCAAACCTGCGCCGCCTCATCGGCCATGTGGGCGGCGATCAGGCGGTTAAATAAACCCGCCGCACTCATCGCCGGGAAAATCTCGGAGCCGGCGGCGATCCGCTTCCAGACCGCCAGCGCTTCTGAGTACTGTTCTTGCGAGACCAGGTAGTAAAGGTAGTCGATTTCCGTCCCCACTTTCTCGGGGATCAGCTCGCGCAGGATTTTTTCGCCGTCGTCGGTCGCCTTCCACGCGGTGCTGAAGAGGATCGCGTTGTACTTCGGGCTACCGGACAGTACGATTTTGAAATGCCGGAACGCTTCATCGATGTCGCCACGGAGTAGAAAGAAATTGCCGATAACCCATTGCACGGAGGGCAGGTTGGGGGCAAGGGAATCGGCGCGGCGCAGACTGGCCTCGGATCCGGCCATGTCGCTCTGGAATCCCTGGGCCGCCGAAAGCTCCAGCCAGGGCTGCGGGTCGCGCGGACTCAACCGGGCAGCTTCAATCAGTTGCGCCATGGCCAGTTCGGGGTTCATATCCTCCACACTGTACTGCGCCATCCGCGCCAGACGTAAATGGTATTCCGAATTACCGGGGTCCACCCGCACGGCACGCTCCAGGTTCTGGAAGGTAGGCGGGTCTTCGATTTGATCGGCGACGCACACCCGGACGACCCAGACGGTCAGATAAAGAAAGACCGCCAAGCCGCCCAGCGCCACGAGGAGCCGGCTCCCGAAGCTGTTCAACTTGAGGTGGACCATGGAATCACCTGGCGCGGTTCACGCCCAGGGGCGGGGCGCAATCGGGCTTCTTGTTCCCCCTTGCGCTCGCAACCGCGCGCGCTATCCTAGCAGAAACGCGGCGGGAATAGAATTGGCCTGATGTGTCGCGGGGAAGGAAACAGGGAGCGGGGGCTTGTGCCCCAAGTCCGCGGCTTGTCCGTCCGGTGAGCTTGGACTGCCGCAGGCTCACAGAACGGGCTTGCGCCACTTGCCACACATTGAAGCCGGGCCGATCCACGTGGCACGCCTGCAGGTTTCAGGTGTAAGGTTTATCGAAAGACTCGTGCAGTCGGCCGAGCTTGGGCGGAAGGTCGTTCATGGGGCCCATCCACTCGAGTTCGCGCTCGATGTCGTTGTGGAGGCGGTAGGTTTTCCGCACCGCCGCGATGGGCGCACCGCTGATGTCGATTTTCGTGAGATCGTAATTGCCCAGTCCCACCTGTTCGCAATAGCGCAGATAGCCCACCCATTCGGGGTTCACGCCCATGGCGTCCACAGCCACGCGGTCAGCGGCGATGAAGTCGGTCGAGGCAATAGCGGCGCGGGAAGGCACGGGCGTGCCGGAAGCCGGGCCGTTGCCCTCCATACCCTCAAATCCGTCGATGACCGCCACGCCCCAGTGCGGCTGCATGCGCTGGGCGGTGAGCAGCATGTTGTAGTGGGTCTGGCGCAGGCCGGCGTGATACTTGCGCTTGTCGTTCCACTTCGGATTCTCGCCCGGCACGCTGTGCAGCGGCGCGCCCAGCACCATGTTTTTGACGGAGAGTGTCACCACCACGGTGTTGTGTGTCTTCAAGATCGCCGGGCAGATGACGAAGGCGTTCGGGTCGAGCAGCCGCGCGGCCAGCCGCACCGGCACGACATGGAGATCGAAGTCGATGAGCGGAATCGTCTCGTAACGCGCCTCTCGGTTCAGGTCTACCAGACTGACCTGCCGGAATTCGCGGGCCACGGGGTTGTAGCCGAAATTATCGAAGCCCTCCAGCGTGTCGCCCGCGGACGATTCCGCGATCACCACTGGGCCCTTGAAGCGCGGAGCGAGGTAATCCAGGATGCCGCGCAGGGTGTCG
This sequence comes from Terriglobia bacterium, assembly GCA_020072905.1. Classification (GTDB taxonomy): domain Bacteria; phylum Acidobacteriota; class Terriglobia; order UBA7540; family UBA7540; genus JAIQGB01. The sequence continues at coordinate 2,729 of JAIQGB010000113.1, forward strand.
GCGTGCGTGGCGGCGAGAGGATTTACCGTGGAGACGTTGTTGGGCTTGATGACCACGTACTTCCTGCGCGCCAGGCGCGGTCGAATTTCTTCGTCAATCGCCATGAGCGCGTTGTGAACGTTCTGCCGGCGGTTCTCGCCGTGAATCAAGGCGACCTTGGAGCGATCGGGAGATTTCCGGACCGGCTCGCTCGGTACCACCGCCGGCTTCTGCTGGGCTTTAAGAATGCCGGAGGGCAGAAGTAACCCTGTCCCTGCCGCTCGGATAAAATGTCTGCGCGAAGAATTCACTGGCTCATTCTCCTTTTGCGAACTAAGATACGCGTTCGAGTGCGATTATAATCCGGTTTTGGGGGAGACGGCTTTATGAAAACGAAATCTTCACGACGCGACTTTTTGTCCCTGGGACTCGCCCTGCCGGTGGCAGGCGTCGCTTCCTCGCTGGGAGTGCGTGAAAAGACCGAGTTTTCGCAAACCACGCTCCGTCCGACGTCAGGTGTGCAACTCGCCTACCGCACGCTCGGCGGAACGGGTCTGAAAATCACCTCCGTCGGGTTCGGTTGCATGATCACTTCCGATCCTAGCGTCATCGAACGCGCTGCCGATCTGGGCATCACGTATTTCGACACGGCGCGCGGCTACCAGCACGGCAATAACGAGCGGATGGTCGGCGCGGCGTTGAAACGCAAGCGCAAGGACGTTGTGCTCTCCACCAAGTCCGGGGCGGGGAGCAAAGCGGGCGGCCTCGAGGAGCTGGACACCGGCCTGCGCGAGTTGGGCACCGATTACGTGGACATCTGGTACCTGCACGGCAAGGACGCACCGGGGGAAATCCCCGACGACCTGTTCGAAGCGCAACGCATCGCCAAGCAGCAGGGCAAAATCCGCTTTGCCGGGGTCAGCACGCATGAGGTTAAAGCTATGGTTCCGCTCCTGGTCGAAAAGCGGGCGATCGACGTCGTGCTTCTGACTTACAACTTCTCCATGGGGCACGACCTCGACGCTTCGATCGACCTGGCCCACAAGAATGGCCTGGGCGTGGTGGCGATGAAAGTGATGGCCGGGGGCTTCCGCAAGACCAAGCCCAGCGACCCGCTCTATCCCAAACTCCGCAGGGAAGGCACGATGCTCGCCGCGCTGAAGTGGGTGCTGAGGAATCCGAACGTTGCGACCACCGTCCCCAGCATGACCGACATGGACCAGCTCGACGAGAATCTGAAGGCCATGGCGCAACCCTACTCTCCGAACGAAGAGAAGCTGCTTACCGCGCAGCTCGAACACATCACGCCGCTCTATTGCCGCATGTGCGGGGAGTGCCGTGGCACGTGCGCCAAGGGACTGCCCGTGGCGAATGTGTTGCGCTACCTGACCTACGCGGATGGTTACGGCCAGTTCGCGCTCGCACGGGAGGAATACCGGCGGCTGCCTCGCGAGCTCGCGGAAGTGCGCTGCGGCGATTGCGAGCAGTGCACGGTGAAATGCCCGTACGGGGTCCAGGTTACGGCCCGCCTCGCTCGCGCGCAGGAGTTGCTCGCATGAAGGCCGCAAAGCTCGCGCTGGCCCTGCTGATTGCCACCTCGGGCGCAGCGGCGGCGGAGATTTCCTATTGCTCGCTCGTCGCGGGGTGGGAACAATCCGGCCCCGCGCGCACCTACGAAGCCGACAATCTCTACGAATACATGGATGGCAACGCCGAGGGCTACCTGATTTACGGCTTCGTCTCCATGCGGGGTGTGACCTGCAAGTCCGGTGGTGATTCGATCCTCATCGACACCTCCGAGATGACGGACGCGGACGCCGCTTACGGAATCTTCACTTCCAACCGCGATCCGAATCGTCCCATCGGGGCCGTCGGCATGGGCGGACAAATCTCGCCGCGGCGCGCCAGCTTCGCCAAGGGCAAGTTCTACGTGGAGCTCGCGGCGAATCCCGATAAGGACCACACTTCGGCCTTACAGGCGTTTGTCGCAGAGCTCGAGAAGCGCATTCAAGGACGCAGCACGCCGCCGGAAGCGCTCGCTTGGTTTCCTGCCGACGGCCTGGTTTCCGTGCGCCTGATTCCGAAGAGCGTCCTTGGTCTGCGCGCTCTCAAGCGCGGTTACGTGGCCGAATACGCGCAGGGGAAAGCCTTTATCGTGATGGAAGAGTCGCCCGAATCCGCCGCCACAGTTCTCCAGAAACTCCGCACGCGCTTCACCGATGCCACGGGCGCAAAGGTTGCGGACGAAGCCTTCAAGGCCAAGGACGAATACCTCGGAGGACTCTGCATCTTCCGAAAAGGGAAATACCTCGGCGGCTACGCGAACGCGCCAGAGCCGAGCGAGGCCGCGAGCCTTGCCACCACGCTCGTCGCGCGAATACCCTAAACGGGCACAGTGACTATTGATGAGTGACAAGGAGCAGGTTGACACCTGCCCCCGCCGGCGAGGCGGTGGTGTCGCTTCCACTGCTTGACGGCCAGCTTGGTGTGGCCGATGCCAGAGTGTTTCTGAGAGACGGGGGTCTGCCCCGGCGACGCTGATGCTATGCCCTAGGGCAGGCAGCCCGATGGAATCCGCTGACTGGAGACCGCGGCGGGGCAGGGATATGCGAAGTCAGCCGGTGGGGAACAGCGAGTTGCCGGGATGGCCACTGACGAAGTTCTCGATCCGCTCCTGCTGTTCTTTGGCGAGGGAGACGAAGCGGACGGCAACCTGGTCGCCGGGCCCCGTGCGCGCCACAATCCCTCTGAGGACGAGGCCACGATGCTGGTCCGGCAGGAGCATTTCCACGGAGACGGCGATCCCCGCCTCCGGCGTTGGGGTAAGCCTCATGAGCAGCCCGCTGCTGCTGAGATTGACGCTTCGCCCGGCAGTCCGTCTTGAGCCGCGCATTTTCCCCCATTCGCACAAGGTCGGGACGCTGAGGGGCACGCGCTGATAGCGGCGCCGGTCCTCCAACATGGCGCCCCGGGTGGCGTTCAGCAATCGCTCCAGCTCGTTGACGCCGAAGGGCTTCGCCAAGAAAAAAGTGGCGCCCGCCTTGAATCCCCTGGCGATGTCGCCCTGGTCGGTGCGGGCACTCAGCATGGCCACCGGGATCTTGGAATTCGAGGGTGAGCGGCGGATGTGCTGGGTCAATTCCTCGGGATCAAAACCCCGGTTGTCCCAGTCCACGAACGCGCCGTCGAACTTGTCCGTCTCCACCAGGGACATTGCCTCCTGGCCCGCAACCACACAGTAGGGCTCGGTACCCATGTGCTCCATGGTTGTTTCCAGGAGCCGCTGCAGTGCGGGGTCGTCTTCGACAATCAGGATCTTAGGTCGGAATGCCATTCTGCCCTGCGGCCCAGCAACGCTCCTTCGCTCCGTTCACCCCAAGTCAACCCCGCATACTAGTGTCCGCTCCAACGCCCTGTCAATTCTACGACAGACTTTACTATTCGGCGGGTTCTTACTTCTTTGACCAACGCGGCGGGAGGACGCAGGAGACATCATGTCCGCCGTGGATCGACCGCGCGGTTGGGCAGCGCCCTATGCACTTGCGCCGGGGCCGTCCTGAGGGAGTGTACGTCCCAAGCCTTCGAACAAGAAATGAAATTCTGCGGTTTTTTTGATTTGCCCCGCAGCCCGTTGCGGACTCATAATGGACGGCGGGGCGATTAATCCTCATGCGAGCAGCCGCGACACTCTGGGAATTTCTCGGACTGACCAAGAGCCAGGACTGGCAAAAGCGGCCTCGCGGCGAGTGGGCAGCGGCGGAGACGGAAACTGTCCGCAAGATCGTCGAGGCGCTCGGCCAGATGGAGCCGGAGCGGGCGCGGTACATCGCGGCATTTGCTTACCTCCTCAGCCGGGTGGCGCGCGCCGACCTGAAGATCAGTCCGGAGGAAGAGCTCGAAATGGAGCGCATCGTGAGCGAAAGAGGAGGGCTTTCGAAAGAGCAGGCGGCCCTGGTGGTTCAGATCGCCAGAAACCAGAATCGACTCTTCGGCGCCACCGAGAACTTTCTGGTCGGACGTGAGTTCGACAGAATCGCCACCCGCGCGCAGAAGATCGCTCTGCTCCACTGCCTCTACGCAGTCTCCTCCGCCGACAAATCCATCTCCGCAACGGAAGACCACGAAATCCGTGAGATCGCCCGGGAACTTAAGTTGGACCACAGCGACTACATCGACGTCCGGCTCGCCTTCCGCGAATACTTGTCTGTGCTGAAGAATCCACCAGGCAGCGAATCCTAGGTGGTCCACCGCGTTTCGGATCCAGGCAAGACGGGTCGAAGCAGGGAATACCCCCAAGTTCAGACTCTATTGACGATGACACGTGCCACACTTAGAATGTGCGTGTCAAAGCCTGCGCCGTTCAGCCGAGGAGGCCGATGAACGGTTCAGGTGTGCCCGTTGAGGCGCGCCGGTGCAGGCGCATTCCCGTGAGACTCCCCGTAAATCTTCTGATAGATTCCGCGGTGGGTGAGATTTCACATCCCGGAGTCACCCTGGATATGTCCGAGGGAGGCCTAAGGGTCCAGACCGTTGCCGCTCTGGCTCTCGCGCAGTTGCTGGGGGTGGTTTTCAGCCGCCACCCAGAACCATGTCGAGTCGCCTGGGTTGGAGCCGCGGGGTCTCGCCAGCAGGGTGAAGCTGGGCTCGAGTTTGTAAAGCCGCCTGCCTTGCCTTCCGGCCCCACCGACCTCGTATAGCCGGAGAAGGGCCGCACCCCCAGGGGCGTCCGCACCACGCATTTCTCCATTAGCGCATCGGATCTGTTCTAATGGTCCCGGTTCGCTCCACCTTGACAACAAGAACTTGCGAACCTGAACGACAGGTCCGCGCCACCTGCTACCACCTTCCTGCGTTAGTGCTGGTCACCCGCACACCGTTTCCTCCTCAGTTAATTGACGCGCCACCGGGACCATACGCCCAGTAGGGACCCACTACGCCGTTCGGCCCAGTCTGACCCTCGATCCCGACGAACACGTTGCGGCCGAAGAAGAAAGGCATTCCCCAATCGAAGCCTCCGGGGTTGTCGCCTCCCAAGTCGTTGAAGGCCGCATTGCTGCCGCTGTTGGCGCTAAACAGCGCATCGGCGTTGGCGATGCTGAAGGAGACCTGCGCCGTGGTGCCGTTGAGGCCGGTGTTGGTGGCAGTGGAATTGACCGTGGAAGCGGGACAGTAGAAGCCCGGAAGATCGGAACAATCGGGAATGCCGAGGGTCTGGGCATCCAGAAAATAGAAGCCATTCGACCCGCTGTCGATGAAGCTCTGGCTATACGCGATGTTATTGAAGGTGGTTTGGAAATTCCCGAAGGCATCGGTGGTATAGATTCGAGCGGTACCGAGGCCGTTGTTGGATTGCGTTCCGATGCCGAAGATCAGCGACCCCGAGACGGTCGGCGCTCCGTCGGCAGGAATGGAGGGCAGTGAAATCAACACCCCGTTGTTATCTTGCGGAAATAGCCAGACAGGGTTTTGAAGCTGAAATGCCAAGGGCACCGAAGCAACCTGGCAGACAGTGTTGGGGCAGAGGTAGTACAGGGCCGGAACCTGGGAGGAAGCACCCGTGCAGTCACCACCGCAGTCCTGCCGGAAGTTGCCAATCCCCAGAATGCCATTGGCCCCGAGCGCCGTGACCGTGCCAACGTTTGCCCCGCCGCTGCTGAGGCATTGGGATGGGACGGCGAGGCCTGTGTTGGGGGCGTTGATCATCTGCAGGGGAACCGACGCGGCCTTTTCCCCCGCCAACTTAACGTCGGCAGCCTGCACGGCTCCCCAGAGGTACGAGCCGTCTGCAAAAGCGAGGCATTCTTGCAGCCCATTGCTGCTGTTATCTGTAATCGCCGGCAGCGAGAGGGTGACCTGCGAAGAGAGGATGCGGAGCCCTACCGAGCCGCTGTCCACGAGGACGTTGTTGATGGTTTGGCAACTCGAGGAGCCGGGCACGCAGAGGGTGACATCTGTAAAAAGCCCGTTCGTATAATTATTGGCGGGCCCGAGGTTCACTTCCATGGGCTGCGTGTTGCTCACGGGCGGGGGGTTGGTATTGGTGCTGCTTCCTCCTCCATTGCCGCAACTGGCCAGCACCAACAGGCCTGCCGAGAGGCCGAGGGAGAAGACGAGCTTGGCGATCGAACCTTTCCGCACCTTCATCGGACCACCTCCGCGGGGATGTTCTTGGGCAATAGGCTCGGCAGGTAGGCGCGCCCGTGAAAGGAGCGCAGGTGTCCCCCGCTTTCCACGACGAGCCGATCCGTCCGCAGCACCAGCGGCCCGCGCCGCCGCACCCGGGATTGGGCGGCTTGCTGAAACTCCGAGAAGGAAGATCCCAATAACTGCTGCAGATCAGGCATGGTCGGCCCTTGCCAGGAGATTCCGAAAACCAGGCCCGCCGGCGAAACATATTCTTTGACAACCGTGCGGTCCGCTCCGGTGATTTGCTGGACCGAGTAGCCCTGCAGGGCCATCGCGCGAACCTCGCCGCGCAAATACTTCTGGTCAGAGCTTACGGAAGACTCGTACTCGCCCAGGACCGCCCATGCCGGGGCAGATCCCAAGACCAAAACCAGTAAGGCTGCCAGGACAGTTTTCATAGACCCTCACCTGTGCGCTTCGTCGTTTTCACGCTTTTCATCCCAATACCCTTAGATCGCTTTTGCCTGGAGAAGGGTTTCGAAGTGGCCTGTTAAATCGACGTAAACTGCGATTTCGGTTTTGACCTTACATTCGACCCCAAATGCCCATCTTGCCGCCTCCGAATCCAGTGCTTCAATCCAGATTTCAGGGCTCGGCGTCTCTAAGGACCGGATGTTCTGTTTCTTTCAAGAGTTCCAAAGCCCCAAACGGCCACCTTCCCGACCGATGCTTCCGACACCTCTCCTCCCCCGCCTCCTTTACCACCGAGCTCTGCGCGCCATCAGGCCCCGAACTTGGTCCTCTATATTCTACCTTCACACATACAAGACGGCCCGCGTTTCTCCTCTTGGCGTCTTTGTGGTACGGTTCGCCGAACTCTGAGCGCGGAGGGATTCCTCGGGTGCGACGTCAGCGGCTGCTCGTGGTGGTTCCCTTCGTTGCATTTGGGCCTTTCTCCGCGTTCCATGAAAGTCAAGTTTATCGCTCCGTGCCTGCCCGGCGGTCGACGCGGCTTCTTGACGGGTTCGGGACAAATCAGTCTCTCAAGACCACCGTGGTGAAGTTGATGACGCGACTCTACGATCCGGTCGAAGGTCAAGTCCTGTTGGATGGGGTGGATCTTCGGGAGTATAATCTTGAGGATCTTTACCGCGAAATCGGCGTAATCTTTCAGGATTTCATGCGCTATGAAATGACTGCGCGCGAAAACATCGCTGTCGGACGGATCGATGATATCAATAACATGGCGCTCCTGAAAACAGCGGCTGATAAGAGCATGGCGGACGAAGTCATCGAAAGACTTCCTCGCAATTACGAGCAAATGTTGGGCCGACGCTTTGAAAGTGGCGTGGACCTATCGGGCGGCGAATGGCAGAAAATCGCGCTCGCGCGCGCCTACCTTCGTGATGCGCAAGTTTTGATTCTGGATGAACCTACAGCTGCGCTCGATGCGCGCAGCGAATTTGAAGTTTTTCAGCGGTTCGCTGAGCTTACCGCAGGAAAGTCGGCCCTTTTTATCTCGCATAGATTTTCAACCGTGCGCATGGCGGATCGCATCGTTGTCTTGGAAAACGGAAGGATCGCCGAGGATGGCAACC
>JAIQGB010000114.1 GCA_020072905.1 Terriglobia bacterium
GTCTCTCTCTTCCCAGTTGCATCCGGGCGCGGCGGCGGAGACAATAGGCCCCCGAGAATTCCCCATGCTGGCTTTTCTCTGTGGAGGGATGGAGTACGCTGCGGAGGGTGGGCGCGCCTGGCGCGAGCGGATAGGGTTGTGGCTTCGGGACACGCTCAACCATCGCGTCTACGACCCGACGATCGGGGCGCAGCGTCTGTTTAGTGCCGAAGAGCTGCGCGACCTGCCGGCGTGGAAGACTGCCGACTCGGAGCGCTTCCGGCGCGCCCTGCGCATCGTCATCAACCACGACCTCGATGTGATGGCCCGCCAGGCGGATTACGTCGTCTGCCTCTGGGACGAAGCGGCGGCGCGCGGTGGCGGCACGCAGGCGGAACTCACCGCCGCTTACCGCAAGGGCATTCCGGTTTATCTGGTGACGGAGTTGAGCTCGGAGGAAATCAGCGGCTGGATCGTAGGCTGCACGGATCGAGTCTTCGCGAGCTTCGACGAGTTGAAATCCTTTCTTACCTCGACCTACGGCAAAGAGGCGAGCCAGCACGCGCTGTGGAACAATGTGTAGCGGCGATTTCATGGCGCCATCTTGTTCCGGGTAATTCGGAATTCAGAACCGCCTCTGCTGGCGAGACCGCCGCGATGAAGGCCGGTTCCGCACGGGGCCACGACGAGCATCGTCACGAAAGACTGGGGAGGGCGCAATGAAGAAGGTAGCTGGCTTGCTGGGTTTGGTGATTGCGCTGGGCGTGGGGTACTACATCTTCAAAGCGCAGATGACGACGGGCCCGACGGGCGGCGCGCCACCCAAGGAAGTGATTGACGTCGTGGGCGTCAAGAACGACTTGCTGGTCATCGGACAGGCGGAGCGCATGTACCTGGCGAGCCACGGGACGTATGCGAGCATTGATCAACTGCAGCAGGATGGGGCGCTGCAGTTCTCCGGCAGCGATCGCCGGGGCTACCATTACGCGGCTGAGCTGACGGGCGGCGAGCACTTCCGCATCGTCGCCACGCCCACCGACCCCGCCAAAGAAGGCTGGCCTACGCTGGCAATTGATGACACGATGCAGGTTGCAACGCAGTGACAAGTGACAAGTGACGAGTGACGAGTGGGAAAGACCGTCACTCGTTGTTTTCTGATGACAGCGGAGAACGATCAAGCAGTCATACAAGAATCTCACGGCTTGTCGCCAAACAATTCGGTTCAGCCTTCATCCTTTAGCCTTCAACCTTTTCCTGTAACTTGTCACTCGTCACTTGCCACTCGTCACTTGTAGACTGCGGCGGGAGGCGGGCGATGTTGAAAAAATCCCGTTTGCTTAGAGGACTTCCATGAGAGTAGAAGCCCGAGCACCAGCACGAGTTGATCTAGCCGGCGGCACCGTGGACATCTGGCCGCTCTACCTTTTCCACCCCGGGGCGCAGACGGTCAATCTGGCGATCCGGTGCTACGCTTCTTGCGTCATCGAGACGCGCGCCGACCGTCGCGTGGTCTTCATTTCGCAGGACCAGGAGATCCGCGAAACCTACGAGTCGCTGACCGACCTGGCGCTCAAGACTTCGGAGCTGCCACTGGTCAGGGAACTCGTGCTCTTCTTCGAGCCGCGGCGCGGCGTAACCATCAAGACCACCTCGCAGGTGCCGGCGGGCGCCGGGCTGGGAGGGTCTTCGGCGCTCAACATCGCACTCTGCGGGGGCCTCGCGCGCGTCACCGGCAAACGCTACGCGCGCACGCAACTTCTCGAGATCGCCAAGAACGTCGAAGCGGTGGTGATCCGCGTGCCCACCGGCTGGCAGGACTATTTCCCGGCGCTCTACGGCGCCGCCAACGCCGTCCACCTGGAGCGCGACGGCGTCAAGCGCGAGCGCCTGCCGCTCTCCTTTTCCGACCTCGAAAAGCGCTTCGTCCTGTGCTACACCGGCCAGCCACGCGATTCCGCCATCAACAACTGGGAAGTCATGAAAGCCCACATCGACGGCGACCCCAAAGTGCGCCGCAATTTCGACGAAATCGTCACCATCGCTAGCCAGATGCGCGAGGCGCTGCTCGCCAACGACTGGAACGACGTGGCGGAGCTTCTGGCGCTGGAATGGGAGAATCGCAAGCGAAACTTTGTGGGCATCTCCACGCCCAAGATCGACAAGATGATCGCGCAAACCGCCAAGCATGGGACACTGGCCGCCAAGGTCTGCGGCGCGGGCGGGGGCGGCTGCGTGGTCTTTCTGGTGGCGCCGGGGACGAAGGCCGCCGTCGAACAGGTGTTGGCGCGCATGGGCGGCAAGATCATTCCCTTCGCCGTCTCGCGCGTCGGCCTCGAGGTCCGCTCGAACCAGGGCGAGCTTGCCGTGGGAGCGCGGAGGGGTGGACGCCGGTGAGATGGCAGGAAGTCTTTCTGGCCGACGAACGGCCGCGCCCCATTTGGAGATTCCTCCTCTCCCTTCCCGTCATCTTTCTCGCCCTGTTCCTCGCCGGGCAGGCGCATTACTTCGTGTTCGGCAAGCAAGCCTTCCCGCTCAACGTCCTCGGGATGACGCTTCTGACCTTCCCCGCGCTGCTGGGGGCCTTCAAGCTGCTCACGGGTGTCTTGGAGCGCCGTCCGCTGGCAACCGTGGGGCTGGCTTTCCGCGGCCGCTGGCTGCGCGAACTCTGCCAGGGCCTCGTCGTGGGGACCGTGATGATCCTTCTCGTCGCCGCGGCGGAGCGGATGCTGGGCGGGGTTCGCTTCACGCTCGGCACGGCCCCGCCCGAGCGCCTGTTGGTCTGGGCCGGTGGCCTGCTGGTCTTCGGGTTGATCGCGGCAACGAATGAGGAGTTGATCTTCCGCGGCTACCCTTTCCAGCGTCTCCTGGAGGCGGTGGGCGCTGTCGGCGCGATAGGGTTGTGCTCGGCGCTTTTCGGCATCGTGCACCTCGGCAATTCTCATCACACCTGGATCTCGACACTCAACACCGCGCTGGTAGGTGTCGCACTGGCTGTCGCCTACCTCCGCACGCGCCTGCTGTGGCTCCCCATCGGCATGCACTTTGCGTGGAACTTCATCCAGGGTTTCTGCTTGGGATTGCCGGTGAGCGGCGCACAGATCCCTTGTTCCCTGCTGCATGCCGAGGTGAGCGGCAGCGTCCTTATGACTGGAGGAAGTTACGGCCCCGAGGCCAGCCTGCTCACCAGCGCGGTCGTCGTTCTCGCCACAGGTTACCTCAGCTTCTCGAAGAGCATCTACATCAGTGAGGAGACGAGGACGCTCGTCTTCGCCCCAGCGGTCAAAGTGGATTTGCCCGAAACGAGTCTCCGGCTCGAGACTTCGAGTCAGGGAACCTCCGGTGACCCGCCCGGGCTCACTTGAATGGTGCGCCGAAGTCCCGCATTCCGCACGAATCCCCGAGGCGAGGCAGGAGTGTGCTTCCGGCTGCGGGTAGTGGCTGGAGTCGCCCTGGTGCTTCTTGCGGCCCCGATCTCCGGTTGGGCCCAGAAAAAGATGGATCCCGCGCAGGCGGCGCGCATCGCGCTGATCCGCGGCCTCGCCCTGGAGGTCGCCGTCACCAGGATTCCGCTGCCGGGCGGCAAACACGGAATCATCGTGAACGCGCAGGGGCAGGTGGAGAAGGGAAAGGCCGACACCGAGCTGCGCTTGAACGGAATTGCCATCAAGCCCGGCACGCCCGTGGAGATCACCAAGATGCAGTTCAAGCCCCACCGCGTCATCCTCGAGCTGAACGGCGGCGGGAAGAAAGGCAAGAAGTGGTACCAGCGGATCGAGGTGGGGATGGGCACCACGACCCAGCCGATCGCTCCCGACTCGCCGACGCTTGCCCACGGTTCGGCGATTTCGCTCGACTATGAGGGGAAGGAGGGGGACCTCACGGTCGCAAAAGTGAAGGCGATGCTGGCCACGGTGCTCGACTTCGCGCGCCACTCGCCCACGGTCCTTTACTCACCCGCCGTCCCGCCGCAAATCAAAGAGGCCATCAAGAACCATCAGGTGATTGTGGGCATGGACCGCGACGCGGTCCTGTCCTCCAAAGGCCCGCCTGACCGCCGGGTCCGCGAGGAACGCAACGGCGCAGAGCAGGAAGATTGGATTTACGGCCTCCCCCCGCACGTCCTCTTCGTCACCTTCGACGGCGACACGGTGTCCAAAGTCGTACAATACTAACTGCTTCTCCTGCTTACACTTCAGCGCAGATAAGGCCTGAGGGCGCAAATCGTGCGCCTCGCCTACAACCCGCACACGGTTGGTCCCCCACTGCGAGTGCCGTTCTAACCTCGACCCACAGGCCGCCAACGCAGTTGACAAATTGTCGCTTCTGACATAGAGTCGTTGCCCACCAGTACGGGCTTTTCCCGAAAACCAAGTGGAGGGTTCTCAATGCGAAGGGTCTTGCAGGGCATGGAGTTTGTCCTGGTGTGTCTGTTCTGCGCGGTGGGGGTGCGCGCGCAGCAGTCGGCAGCGACGAGTGATCTGGCGAGCAATGCGGCGGCGGCCCAAAGCTCCGTGCCGCGCCTGGTGCGCTTCAATGGGACGCTGAAGGACGCCACGGGGAAGCCCCTGAGCGGGCCGGTTGACGTGACCTTCGAGCTCTTCCGGGAACAATCAGGGGGCGAGCCGGTATGGTGGGAAACGCAGACGGTGGAGGCGGACGCGCAAGGGCAGTACAGCGCGCTGCTGGGGGCGACGCAGCCGAATGGCCTGCCCATGGACTTGTTCACGGCAGGTGAAGCACGCTGGCTGGGCGTGGCGGCAGGGAAGATTGAGCAACCCCGGGTGTTGCTGGTGAGCGTGCCGTATGCGTTCAAGGCGGGCGATGCGGAGACCTTGGGCGGCAAGCCGGCGACGGCCTACGTGGCCTCGGATCAACTCAAGGACCAGGTGCGGAGCGAGATGACGCAGCAGTTGGCGAACCCGGCGATTGGCCTCCGCAGCCTGGAGATGATGGTGACGAATCCCGCCTCGACGCCGCGGGCGGTCACGGAGACCAATCCTTCGACATTCACCTGCGCGACCAGCAGCACGTGTATGGGGGTGACACAGAGTGGCACGGGGACGCCGCTGTTAGCGAGCTCGACGGCGGCGAGCGCGGTGGTGGCGGCGCTGCGCGGGGAGGCGGCGAGCACAGGGGGCAGCGGGGTCTTGGGCTGGGCGAAGGCGACAACCGGGACGGCGGTGGGCGTGAAGGGACAAACGGACAGCACCGGGGGAATGGGGATCTACGGCCTGGCGACGGCGGCCACGGGGACGACGTTCGGGGTGCGGGGCGACACGTCGAGTCCGAGCGGGCGGGGCGTGTACGGCAACGCCACAGCAGGCACGGGGGTGACGTACGGGGTGCTGGGCATTGCGGCGAGCACCTCCGGGATCGGGCTGGCCGGACAGGCGACGGCGGTGACGGGCGCGACGATCGGGGTGCGGGCGGTGAACAGTTCGCCGGCGGGCACGGCAGCGATCTTTGACAACCTGGGCGGCGGGAAGATCTTGAGCGGCCGCACCACCGGCTACGTCGAGAGATTCAGCGTGGATGCCGGCGGCACAGTGACCGGCACGCAGTTCGCCTCCACTGTAGCCAGCGGGACGCCCCCGCTCGCGGTGGCTTCCAACACCGTGGTGCCCAACCTCAACGCGGATCTTCTGGATGGCTTGCACGCTGCTAATTTCGCCCTCCTGGGCGCCAATATCTTCACGAGCGGACAGAGCATCAGCAGCGGGGACTTGTCCGTGAGCAGCGGCAACATCTCGCTGCCTCAAACCACCGGCCTGACTGCGGGTGTCATCAATCTTGGCGCCGGTCGGTTCATCCATGCGTGTTGCGCCTCGCAACGGAACACCTTCGTTGGGGGCTATGCGGGGAATCTCGGAACCACGGGCTCCGATAACACCGCGACTGGCGATAACGCGCTCACTTCCATCACCCTGGGGGACAATAACACCGCGAGCGGTAGCAGGGCGCTGCTCTCCAACACCGAGGGCGAGGGCAACGTCGCCGATGGTTCTTGGGCGCTCTCCTCCAACACGACGGGAGGCCGCAACACCGCCAGCGGCCTCGATGCCCTCAACGCCAACACGACGGGCACCTACAACACCGCGAGCGGCGCGTTTGCGCTTTACTACCACACTGTGGGCCACTTCAACACTGCCATCGGCCACGCCGCACTCATGTACAACTGCAAGGACGTCCCGGTCGGCTGCTCGGGAAGCTCCAACACGGCAGTGGGCGTAGCTGCGGGTTCAACCTCGAACTCCGCCAATGCCAATGTTACGGGCTACAACAATACCTTCATTGGGTCCAACAGCGGCCCTGGGACCTCCACCCAGCTCCACAACGCCACCGCCATCGGCGCCAATGCCGTGGTATCAGCGAACAATACCATCGTCCTGGGGAGCATTAGTGGGGTCAACAACGCCGCCGCCAGCGTCAACGTGGGCATCGGGACGCAAACACCCACCCACACGCTCGAGGTGTTAGGCACGGCCAGCTTCAGCGACGCCGTGACCGCGACGTCCTTCGCCGGTGACGGTTCCGCAATCACCGGCGTGAATGCGGTCACGGCCGCCACCGCTTCCAATGCTTTGGCCCTGGGTGGAGTCGCAGCCAGCGGGTACCTCCAAAAGACCGGGGGTACGATGACTGGCACGCTCAACCTCCCCGCCGATGGCCTGGCGGCGGGCACGACACAACTGGCGCTGGGTTATGGCAACGTGGCCATCGGAACCGATCCCCTCTTGGATGTGCAGCTCGCCGTGCGGAGAACCGGCACGGAAAACGCAACGAATTACGGCCTGCATGTGCGAAACAACACCACGAGCACCTCAGGGACACCGTACAAGTATGGTGCCTATATTGAAAACAGCGGTGAGGTGGTCTCTAACGGCTACGGATTGTATGTTACTAACCAATCTACTAACACGACGACCGACGGCCTCTACAAATACGGGGTCTACCTTTCTTCCTTCGGGAGCTTCACGGGCGGCGCAGGGACGACCACGAAGAATTATGGACTCTATGTCTCAGCTCCGACCGGGGCCGACGAGAACTACGGCGCCTATATCGGCGGCAACGTCGGCATCGGAGACACCACGCCCGCGACCAGGCTACAGGTATTCGGAGACATCCGGGTGGGGACGACCGGGACAAACGGCTGCCTTCAGAATTTCGCCGGGTCTTCCATCGCCGGCACCTGCTCTTCCGATGCGCGGCTGAAGACCAACATCCGGCCCTTCCAGCGCGTTCTGAACCAGCTCGTGCAGTTGAAGCCTGTGCATTTCTACTGGAAGGCGGATGAGTTCCCCGAGATGCACTTCGGCCGAGAGCGCAGCTACGGCCTGATCGCCCAGGAAGTCGAGAAGCTCTTTCCGGAGATGGTCGGTCAAGACGAGCGGGGCTACAAGACGGTGGACTACACGCGCCTGCCGTTGCTCCTGCTCCAGGCGGTGCGCGAGCTGAAGGCTGAAAACGAGCGTCTGCGGGACCAGATGCAGTCGGAGCTTCGCTCGCAGGCAACGGAACTCGATAGCCTCAAGGGTGAGTTGAAGGAGGCACGCGTCGCCTTGCGGCTGATCCAAAGCCAACTACCTGCCGCCGGGTCCGCCTTCACGGCGCACGCACTTTTGAATTCGAGCGAACCTTCGAGCGCTAGCGGACCGTCAACTGGACGGTAGCGCTACGCGTCAAGGCTCGGGCCGGGCTGGAGACTGACTACACGAGCGAGACGCTCGTGCCACATCCTTTAACGCTGCCCGTCAAGGCGGCGGGCGGACCGGTCGGGCGCGTCGAAACTTAACCTGCCGACGCCCGCGGCCCCTTGCTACTTCCCCCTTAGGTGTTCAAAACCTCTTCCTCTATTTGCGCATCTCTAGCAGGGTGCCGGGAAATCTCGGCATGGCGACGTGGCGGCGATTGTAGATCGCCATCACCCCCGCAGACCCGATCTCGCGGTGGCGAGGTAAAGTCGCCGTTCGCGTTGCTCAGCAGCCTGTTAGAAAAGTCCGCCCTCCATGGCTCAGAACACCGAACTTGTCTTCCTGCGTGATGATTCTGACGCAGCCCCTCCGGGGAGATTTGCCGGGCCGGAGTGGGGAAAAGCATTGCTTGCCTGCCTCGCTTTCATCTTCCCCTTTCACTGGCTCTCCAACTTCCTCCTGGATGCGCTGCCCGCGCTGGTTCGGGTCTGGTGGTTCGGTGAGCGGTTGGAATTCTTTCGCCTGTTGGTTTCCGGCGGAATGGCGGTTGCGGTTCCAGCCGGGGCATCCGCCACACTGTCGCCGGTCGCAAGCGCCGCAGAGGGGTACAGCCTCCTGGAAACGGTTGCTCTCGTCGCCGTCGTCTTTCTCGCCTTGGCGGTTTTCGGCCGACGGCAGACGCTCTTGAGTGGCCTGGCTGCGGGGATACTCGCAGAGGCCGCGCTCGAAGGGCGCTGGGTGCGGTCGGCCTTCGGGCAGGACCTCTCCGCCACTGTCGTGATTGCAGCGCTCTGCTTCCTGGCCGTGCTCGTGCTCGGCTTGCGTTGGATGCTTTCCGCTTTCCCAGCACGGACCTTCTGGGCGCGCGTGACAACGCTCTTCACTTGTTTTGTTCTGCCGCTCGGAGTTCTGCGGGCGGCGCAGGCCCTCGTTGGCATCCGTTGGTTTCCTGCCTATTGGTTGGCCTTGGGGCTGCTCCCCGGAACGGTCGCGACGCTCCTGGCCTCGCTCGCGCTTCGGACTCGAGTCGCTATGCCGCGTCCATGTCCGCCACCCGGCTGGAGACTCGCGAGCTACGGCTTCCTCTTCACAGCATTGCTAGCCTCAGGAATCCACTGGGGCGCGCCGGCGCTTAATGGAGCGTTCGAACGCAGCAGGCAGGCGGCAAATCAAGCGGCCGTGGCGTTGCTCCCGGAGATTCCGTCTGACTCGCCTTACCCGAGGCTTTTCTTCCAGAAGGGCGTGAACCTGACCGCGGAATTCCCCGCCCCGTACGATTCCGCCGCCGCGCGCGAGATGCTGGAATCGCTGCGCGCGTATGGCGTGAATGCGGTGGCGCTGATTCCCTACGGATTTGCCGTCCGCGGCGAGCCGCATGTCCGCCTCAACACCGGGGGAGGTAGTTGGGAAAACGATGAAGGCCTGATGCAGCTTTCGCGTCTGGCTCATGCGCGAGGCATCAAGGTGATGCTCAAACCCGGCGTCTGGGTGCGCGGCGGGTTTGCCGGCGATCTCGAATTTGCTTCCGCTCGCGACCGCGCGATTTGGTTCGCTGATTACCGCGTTTTCTTGGAGCATTACGCGCGCCTCGCGACCCGCATGCATGCCGACATCTTCTGCGTGGGAGGCGAGCTCTCCAAGCTCACTCCTTACGAAGCCGAATGGCGCAGCCTGATTGCTCGCGTCCGCGAGCTATATCCCGGGCCACTGGTCTACGCCGCGAATTTCGGGACGGAATTCGAAACCCTTAGCTTTTGGGACGCACTCGACTACATCGGGCTGCAGGAATACTACCCGCTCCCCGACGACCTCTCGACGGATGAACTTCTGCGCAAAGTGCAGGCCGTAGAGCAGAGATTCCAGCGTCCTGTGATTTTCACCGAGGCCGGATTCGCGAGCGCAGAAGGGGCAAATCGCGAGCCCTGGGCGGAATCGCACACGCCGAAAGTGGACTTGGACGGGCAGGCGCGCTGCTACGAGGCCATCTTTCGCGCTTTCTACCCTCAGACTTGGTTCGAAGGGATGTACTGGTGGGCGATCCGCACCAACGGCGCCGGCGGCGGTGACGACACGTCGCTCACTCCCTGGGGCAAGCCTGCCATGCAGGTGATCAAACGTTGGTACACGGAGCAAGGGCGGTAGACTCTAACCGCGGCTGCGCATTCGAGCGCTGCTTCGACCGCCAGATGGGCTTGGGGGAAATGCAAATGGGCAATCTCAGGAGGAGGGGGCGGAAGGTCGCGCGCCGCCCGCGGGGGCAGGCGGCGGGCCGCCCGCGCCGTGGCATTTCTTGTATTTCTTGCCGCTGCCACAGGGGCAGGGATCGTTGCGGCCGATTTTTTCTTTGCGGATGACCTGCTGGGGTTTTTCCATGGTGCCCGAACTGATCATGCGCATCTCCGCCTGCTCGCGCCGCTTGCGCCGTTGGTACTCGCGGATCATCGCCTCTTCCTCTTCGGGCGTCTTCAAGAGGAAGAGAAAGCGCAGCGTCTCGTCCTCGGTTCTGTCCATCATGCTCTCAAACATCTCGAACGATTCTTTCTTGTATTCGATCAGCGGGTCGCGTTGGCCGTAGCCCCGCAGGCCAATGCCTTCCTTCAAGTGGTCCATCGCCAGCAAGTGCTCTTTCCACTGTGCGTCGACCACCTGCAGCATGATCATGCGCTCGTGGGTGCGCATGCGCTCGGAAGTCCAGACTTGTTCGCGCTCGTCGTAGCGCTGATGGACCAGTTCTTTGAGTCTGTCGGTAAGCTGGTCGAGCATCTTGGGATCGAACTTCAGATCGTGCGGCCGCAGGTCGATCCCGAAGCGCCCCCAGAACTCCGCGTAGAGGGCCTTGGTGTTCCACTCGTCGGCGCGCTGTTCCTTGGGGCAGTAGTTGTCAAGCAGCCAGACGACCGAGCGGTCCGCGGCGTCGAGCAAATACTCCTTCTGGTCGAGCCCTTCCAGCAACTGGCGGCGCAGGCCGTAGACGGCCTCGCGCTGCTTATTCATCACATCGTCATATTCAAGGAGATGTTTACGAGATTCAAAGTTCTGCGCCTCCACGGCTTTCTGCGCGGACTCGATGCGTTTGGAAATCAGCCGCGATTCGATGGGGACGCCCTCTTCCATCCCCAGCCGGTGCATGATCTTGGAGATGCGCTCGCCGGCGAAAATGCGCAGCAAATCGTCTTCGAGGGAGAGGTAAAAGCGTGACGACCCGGGGTCGCCCTGGCGGCCGGCGCGCCCGCGCAGTTGGTTGTCGATGCGCCGCGCCTCATGCCGCTCGGTGCCGAGGATGTGCAGCCCGCCGAGCTCGACGACGCGGTCATGCTCGGCGTCGGTGACTTCCTTATAGCGCGCGATGAACTTCAGCCAGGTCTCGCGCCAGCGGGAGTAGTCGTCGACGTATTTCTGGAAGAATTCCTGGGGCGCGTCGGCGGGCGGACGCTCCGGGGGCTCCGGGTCGACGCCCTGCTCGCGGTATTTCTCCGGCAAACGGCGGAACTCCTCGTGCGCCATGGCCTCGGGGTTGCCGCCCAACAGGATATCGGTGCCGCGCCCGGCCATGTTGGTGGAGACGGTGACGGTGCCCACACGCCCGGCCTGCGCGACGATTTGCGCCTCGCGCTCGTGCTGCTTGGCGTTCAGGATATTGTGTTCCGGCATGCGTTCCGCCAGCACTTCGAGCAGGCGCGCGGGGCGGCACTGCACAGCGAGCAAGTAATCGAGCGCGGGCCTTTGCTTTTCGTCCGTGCCCTTCAGGAGTTCAACGATGGGGGCCACCACCGCCTCGTCCACG
>JAIQGB010000502.1 GCA_020072905.1 Terriglobia bacterium
AGGTCCCCATCACGATGAGCCGCTGCCCGTCGTTCACGAGCTTCGGTTGGGCGGGAACGGCGATGTCCAGATCGAGGTGATCGACCCCCCAGCGCGTGGTCTTCGACCCCACGATCTCGCTCACGGGATTCGCGTTTGCCCAGGGGCGGCGCCTTTCGCCGGTGGTTTCCGTTCTGAAGTTTGCCCCTTTCTCGAACTACGATACCGAACTCCGCGCGGACTTCAATCCCAGCGGCGGCGTCCTGAATGCCGGGATTACGTCCCACCTGCGGCACGGCCCCGTGGGGCTTTCCTTTACGGACTTCTTCATCAATCGCACGGCCGCACTTTCGACGCCGCTCGTCCCCGTTGTCTCGTCGGCCACCATTCCTTCCTTCCACCTCCTTCGCACCGTGGCGACTTACGGCAACACGAACCGCAAAGGCTTCAGCGGTGCGGTCGGCTTGGACTTCAACTTCGCGCAAAGAATCGCCCACCAGGTGGTGAGCCAGGTCAGTTATAATTTCGGCTGCTTTGCGCTGGATTTCGAGTACCGGCGGTTTGCCCTCGGCGATTTGAGGCGGGAAAACCAGTTCCGCATTGCTCTCTCTCTCGCCAATGTGGGGAGCTTCGGCAACTTGAAGCCGCGCGAGAGACTGTACTGATCTGTCCGTTGCCACTCGATCGCGGTCCATCACCAGCGGGAGGGTTCCCTGGATGCTGAGCTTCCTGTGAATGTCCGAGGGTAAGAGACGAAGGACAAAGGACGAAGGACGAAGGACAAAATCATGTCATTCCCAACCCACCGCCCGCGCCGCTTACGTCGCACGGAAGCCCTCCGCACGCTGGTGCGCGAGACCCGGCTGTCCGCTCACTCACTGGTGTATCCGCTCTTCGTCTGCCCGGGCGCGAACGTGCAGAAAGAAATCAAATCCATGCCGGGCAACTTCCGCTGGTCGGTGGACCGACTGGTGGAGGAATGCCGGGTGGCGTCCGACGCGGGCGTTCCCGCGGTCATTCTCTTTGGAATCCCGGAGAAGAAAGATGAAGTCGCCTCCGGCGCCTACGACCCCGAAGGCATCGTGCAGCAGGCCGTGCGGGCGCTCAAGAAGGCACTGCCCAATCTGATCGTGATCTGCGACCTCTGCCTCTGCGAGTACACGAGCCACGGGCACTGCGGTGTGGTGAGGGGAAATGAAATCGACAACGACTCGACGCTCGACTTACTGGCCAAGACGGCGGTGGCGCAGGCGGAGGCCGGTGCGGACATCGTCGCGCCTTCTGACATGATGGACGGTCGCGTGGCGCGCATTCGCGCCGCTCTGGACGCGCGCGGGTTCAGCCAGATTTCCATCCTGGCTTACTCAGCGAAATACGCCTCGGGTTTCTACGGGCCGTTCCGCGAAGCCGCCGACTCCACGCCGCAGTTCGGCGACCGCCGCTCGCACCAGATGGACCCCGCCAACCAACGCGAAGCGCTCCGCGAAATCGCTCTCGACATCGAAGAGGGCGCGGACATCATCATGATCAAGCCGGCCCTGCCTTACCTGGATGTGATTGCGCTGGCGCGGCAGGAGTTTGAGGTTCCCATTGCCGCCTACCAGGTGAGCGGCGAATTCTCGCTCATCGAGGCTGCCGGGCGCCTGGGCTGGATTGACCGCGAGCGAATTATTCTCGAGACACTCACTGCGATCCGGCGGGCGGGCGCGGACATCATCCTCACTTACTTTGCCAAGGAAGTCGCGCCGAAGTTAGCGTAGCACGCCGGCGCGGCCGCCATCGTCGCGTCTCGGCATGGCCCGAACCTCAATTACCTTTGCGAAAGACATCGACCTTGCGCCTGGACTTGCCCAACTTTCGCCCCTGTCGTACTGCCTCCCTGCTTCTTCTTGCCGCGCTGGCTGCGCGCGGCGTCTGGGGAGCAGAGGCAAAGCAGACCCCTCGCCGTCCGTCTCTTCCCCACCAAGTCGAATCGATTCTGAAGAGAAGCGAAGCGCGACGCGGGCACTGGGGAATCGACGTCGTCCGCCTGCGCGACGGCAAAGTCCTCTACACGCGCGATGCCGACCGCCTTTACCTGCCCGCCTCGAACCTGAAGCTCTTCACCACCGCTGCGGCGCTCGAAAAGCTCGGTCCGGATTTCTGATGCCAACCGTCGGTGAGGATCCAGCCGAAGCCATCTTTCAGAAGCTCGCCGAGCAGGTTGCCGCCCATGGAGTGCGTGAGGTCACGGGCAACCTGGTGGCCGATGACAGCTACTTCCTTTTTGAACCTTACAGCCACGGCTGGGAGGAAGAGGATTTGCAGTGGGGTTACGGCGCGCCGGTGACGGCCCTGGCTTTCAATGACAACGCCTTGTTGCTGCGCGTGCGGCCGGCCGCCAAGGTAGGCGAGCGGGCTGAAGTCCGGCTAGAACCCATCGCGGACTACTACCAACTGAACAATCGCCTGGAGACGATACCGGCGGGAAGTCGAAAGCAGATCTACGCTCAGCGCATGCCGGGTTCGATGCAGCTCGACGTCTGGGGTGAGATTCCGCTCGATGCGGGCGAGGATCAAGACTCAGTCTCCATCGCCGATCCTCCCCAATTGATGGGAGAGCTGCTCCATCGCGCGCTCGAAGCGCGGGGGGTCGCGGTGCGGGGCCGCGTCGAAGTCCGCCACCTCACCCGCCTCGAAGCGGCCACGGCGACAGACCCTTTCCCCAAGGCTCCGCCTCGCGTCGTACTGGCCGAGCACCTCTCCCACCCGCTGGCGGAAGATATCAAAATCATCAACAAAGTCAGCCACAACTTGCATGTGGAGATGCTTCTTCGCACCCTCGGCCATGAAGTCAAGAATTACGGCAGCCTCACCGTCGGCCTCGAGGTCCTGCAGGAGTTTGCCGCGCAGGTGGGGATTGAACCCACCGCAGTGAATTTCGCCGACGGCTCGGGCCTGTCGCGCCAGGATCTGGTCGCGCCACGTGCGATCGTCAAGTTACTCGAGTACATGGCGGCCTCGCCGCGCTTTCAGGTCTTCCTGGATTCCTTGCCGGTCGCGGGCGAAGACGGCACGCTCGCCGACCGCTTCACGGGACCACCCGCGCGCGGGCGCATCCACGCCAAAACTGGCGCAATGGAACACGTCAACGCGCTCTCCGGCTACATGGATTTGCCCTCCGGTGAACGGCTGGCCTTTTCCATCCTCGGCAACAACCACCCCCTGAAGTCGGCGGAGGGCGCGGCAGTTTTGGACCGGATCGCGCTGGTGATCTACCGTCACTTCGCGGGACGCCGGTGGAAAGAGTAGAGAGACCCTTTGCTTGTGCTCCCGCAGGGGAGGAATGACGACGAAGAGCTCCATCCGGGAATGGTCTGAAGCGAAGCATGAAGATCGTCACCGTTTTCGGCAGCTCGCATCCCGCGGAGGGAAGCGCCGCGTATGAGGACGCGCGACGCCTGGGCCGGCTGCTGGTGGAAGGCGGTTTGGCGGTGTGCAGCGGCGGCTACGGGGGTCTGATGGAAGCCTCCGCACGCGGCGCACGAGAAGCC
>JAIQGB010000115.1 GCA_020072905.1 Terriglobia bacterium
CCATCAATGGACCACGTTCCGCTCAGTTGCTTGTTCTTCAACTTGCCGATGACCAGGTAGTTGCCATTCGGCGTGTCGATACGGATTTCCAGTGTCTTCTTCTTGAAAGTGGCGGAGGTGAGGTCGGTCCCGCCCATGGGCGAGGAGACGGAACCCGTCACGACTTCCTTGTTCTGCTCCAGATAAAGCGTGAACGGCATATCGCCCTGCGAACTGCCGTGCGAGGTGCACTCCCAGGTTCCCGTCAAGGGCCCAGGCTTTGGTTTCTTTGCGGCGGCAGTGAGGGAACCGGCAAAGGTTAAGACCGCCACGCACAGAGCCAAGCTGGTAAGCATTCGTTTCATACGCAGACTCCTTTGAACGTCACGAGTGTCGTACCGCAATAACGAAATTGCGGGGCCGCATTAGCCGGTCGCAGATTCTACAGCCCCTGCGGAGAAAGTTCCAGCCGCGAAGCAACACAGGGGCACAATTTCTCATCCCGAGACCACTTCCCTGCCGGCAACCCTAGAACCAGAAATGCCACACGGTATCCACCAGGGCGTGGGTAAGCGCAGCGGCCGAGAGCCGCTGCCGATTCCGGAAGGCATTCCCGTAGAACATGCCGGCCAAGGCGGCGAGGATGGCGTATCGCCAGTTTGGAACTGGCGCGTGGTGAAGGTGGGCGGCTCCGAAGATCAGCGACGCAATCACCAGCCCGTAAAGGCTGCGCCTGTTCCCGTGCAGGCTGCGGACCAGGAAGTTCTGAAGGATGCCGCGGAACAAGAATTCCTCCGGCACGGCGATGGTGAGGTAAATGGCGAAAAGCTGAAATCCCAAACTCCAGAGCGGGACGCCATGGGGGCGAAAATGGAGGAATCCCAGGGCAAGTCCAAGGGGAATGCCGATCAGCGCGAAGCCGGCGAAGTTGGCCGCGCCGTCGATGAGATCACCTTTGCGAAAGCTCAGCCGGTAGCCCACCCCGTCCAGGTTGCGCACCACCAGGAAGGCGTAGGCGCCAACGCAAACGGCGAAAATGGGCCGGAAAAAGTACAGATCCTCCGGCCAAGTCCAGATGCCAGCCAGCCACTCGGCGCTCATCGGCACCGCCAGAGCGAGCATCGCGGCGAAGTCGCGCCAGCCCACGCGCTCCGCGCGGCGGAGTCGGTCCGGCAATAAGAGCCATGTGGGCACCGCCAGGTAGATCGCCAGCTTGCCAAGAGCCAGCACATTGAATACGCCCGTACCCAGGGAGTAGATCACATACGGGACGAGAAGGAGGAACGGCATCCCCGCCGCCAGGGCGGTCGACTGCACGGCCATCTGGCGCAGCCACTTGACCAGAGGTACATGCGAGAAGCCCACGAACACCGCGAGCAATAACGCGAAGGCGGTCAGAAAAGCAGCCAGCCGCCGCGGGTCGAGAGGGACCTGCCAGACGATAATCGCCTCGGCGGCGGCAACCGCCATTCCCAGCCCGAGGACTATGATTGCTGCTTTCTGCATGGCGCGAGCGCGTTCACTGGGCGCGCACACTAACCGCCCGCTGGAGATCCGGCGAGGCGAGATCGAGGTCCTGAAGGGGAATTATTACGGGGATACCGAATCGCTTCAACTCTTTTTTGAAGGCCCCCGCGTTCCCCACCAGAACGATGACGCTCCGATCCCGGTCGAGGTAGTGGCGCGTGACACTCGAGACGTTCTCGGCGCCGAGAGCCTGGATCTCCTCGGGAAACCGGTTCCAGTAGTCGAGGGGAAGATGGTAGACCATCAGTTCCAACATTTGCGAAGCCATGTCGTCCGAGGTCTCGAACTCGAGCGCCAGGTGGCCGATGAGGTAACTCTGCGCCGTGCGGAGCTCCGCGCCGGAGACGCGGTCGTCGTGTAGGCGCTTCATCTCCTCGAGGACCAGATTCAGGCTGCGGATGGTCTCGGCAGTCCGCGTCGAGGTCTTCGCCACCCAGTCCCCCGCCGTCTCTTGGCAGACGAGCTCGCTCGAAGCCCCATAAGTCAGGCCCTGCCGTGTACGCAGCGCCTTAAGGTGGCGGTTGGCCGCGGGCCCGCCGAGAACCTGATTGGCCACCGTGAGCGCGTAGTAGTCGTCGCTCGCCCGGCGCACGGCGAGATTCCCTGCCCGGATTTCCGTCTGGACGGCGTCCGGCTTGTCGATCACCACAAGACGCTGTTCCTGTGTTGCGGTGGGCAGGATGGGCTCGCCGCCGCGCTTGCCCGTCGCGCCCTGCCAGCCGCCAAACGACTTTTCGGCCAACCGAGATACCTCGTCGTCTTTGACATCGCCAACTACGGCAAGAATGGAATTGCCGGGGCGATAGTTCTGCGCGTGGAAACCTCGAAGGTTGGCTTGGTTGATCTGGCTGACCGTTTCCGGCGTCCCATCGGCGGGATGGCTGTAAGGCGTGCCGGCAAAGATCAAGCGGTCGAAAACCGTGTCCGCAAGATAGGAAGGATCTTCGTACAGCACCTCGAGTGCGGAGAGTGTCTGCTTCCGCCGCCGCTCCAACTCCTCGCGGGCAAAGCGCGGATGCAGCACCATGTCGGCGACGAGGTCAAAGGCCTGTTCGGTGTGATCGGAAAGAACCGTCAGGGCGACATAGGAATTATCCCAGTCGGCTCCTGTCTCCAGAGTTCCGCCGGCGGAGTCGACCGCGTCCGCAATCTCCCACGCGCTGCGCCGTGCCGTTCCCTGGCTGAGCAGGCCGGCCACGAGCTGAGCCGTTCCCGCCAGGCCCGGCGCGTCCGCCTCCGCTCCCGATTTCACCACCAGCCGCAACGTCACGAGCGGCAGTGAGCGACGTTCGATGACCACCACCTTCAAGCCGTTGGGGAGTTCAAGGACGCGCGGCACCGGAAGCACGATGGGCTTGGGCGGGGGGACTTCCGGGGGGTAGTCGCGCGCTGCGGCCGCAGCCGCCAGGAGCGCGAAGCCGAGGCACATCAGCGCCGTCAGGAAACGACCGCGCCCGGCCGGGATTCGGGGTTCGGGATTCGGGATTTGTCGGGAAAGGCGTATTGAACCCTTTTCCCGGCCGCTTACTTGTCTCGAACAAATTTGTCGCTGCGCTGTCATAGGGAGAGACTGCTAACGCCCTTACTCGATGTCATTGGCGCACTCCGCATTTTCCCGAAATCCGAACCCCGAACCCCGGAATCCGAGGATTCACTTCCCTGCCGGATAGACTTCCAGCACCGTGGAATTCTCCGGAACAAAGTATTTGCGCGCCACGCGCTGAATATCCTCCGCAGTGACCGCCAAGAAGCGTTCCAGTTCCGAGTCGAGCAGGTTGGGATCCTTCAGAACCACCGCAGCGTAACCCAGTTCTTCGCCCAGGCTCTGGACGCTTTGGCGGCTGACCACGAAATCGCGCAGGATTTGGTTTTTGGCTTTCGCCAGCTCCTCAGCAGAGGCCGGCTCCGATTTGAGCCGCTCGAGTTCGGCGGCTATCTCCGCCTCACCCTGGGGAGGCGTGAAACCGGAATTCAAAATGGCGAACACGAAAAAAAGATTGGGGTCTTCAGTGAAATTTCCGGCGCTTTGCGCCTGCAAAGCCATCTGCTTTTCGTAAACCAAGCGCCGGTAGATACGCGAACTTTCGCCTTCAGATAGAATGTGAGCCGCGATTCGCAAGGGGTAGGCATCCGGAGTGCCGTCGGCGGGCATGTGGTAAGCGGTTACGAACGCCGGCAGGGCCACGTGGCGGGTGAGTCTGAGCGTGCGCTTGGAGGCTTGGGGAGGCTCGGGCGGTATCGCTCGCTCGATCGGCTTGCCGGGCGCGAGAGGTGAGAAATACTCCTCGATGAGGTTCTCCACCGCGTGTGGCTCGAAATCTCCCACGATGACCAGCGTGGCGTTGTTCGGGACGTAGTAGGTATCGTAAAACGCCCGGATATCATCGACGCTCGCCCGGTCAAGGTCCTCCATGCTCCCGATCGGCATGTGCCGGTAGGGGTGGACGTTGAAGGCAAGCTGGTAGAGTGTTTCGATCACTGTTCCGTAAGGCTGGTTGTCGAACCGGGTGCGGCGTTCTTCCTTGACGACTTCCCGCTCGGTGTCAAAAGCCTTCTGGCTGATCTCCAGGTTACGCAGGCGATCGGCTTCGAGCCACAAAGCGACCGGCAAAACGGAACTCGGAATCGTCTCCCAGAAGACGGTATAGTCTTCAGTGGTATTGGCGTTGTCGATCCCGCCACTGCGCACGATATAGTCGGAGAATTGTTCCGGGCCGACGTTCTTTGTGCCCTGAAACATCAGGTGTTCGAAAAGGTGCGCGAAGCCCGTCTTGCCCGGGGCCTCGTCTTTCGACCCGACGTGATACCACACCTCGACGCTCACCACGGGCGCTTCGTGCTTCTCCACGAGCGAGACCCGCAAGCCGTTGGTTAGACTGAAGCTTCGGACTCTCGTAGGAGGCAGGGAGGCCGCTCGGCCCGCGGTCGCGGCGACGAAAAGCACGAGCGCCAGCGCAACTACTATCCGACGTTGGAAAGCCTGACGGTGAGTGTGATCGGTCTCTGCCAACTCGCTCCAGTCCTGAGGTCCAGGGTGGCGGCAAAACACAATTCTAGCATAGGGTGCCGGGAGGCGCCCTTTAGCCGATATCTCCGTCACGGCAACGGGGACTCGGACCAGCTCCGGCGCGCCGTGTAGTCCGCCTCTCAAGGCTTGCAATCCCGCCAGTTTCAGGTCTAAATCAACCCCAGGAAGCATGCCAGGTAGAAGTTCAGTGAGGGTTGCCCTTGGCGAATGACGTTCAGAGTCTTGGGAAACGGCAAGGAGGTTGGCAAGGGCTCTGGGGGAACGTCCGCGAGCTGGGTTGTCGCGACCTCACTCTGAGCATATCGCTGCTGTTAATCACCATACTTTGCTATATCCGTACATTGTCCTTCGAGTTTGTGTTTGACGATGAGATTCTGATTGTCAACAATCCGTTGATCCTCTCGGCGCGGTCCATTCCCGGCTATTTTACGCAGCACCTCGTCCAGTTTCTCAACCCCTACGCTCCGGGAAACTACTACCGGCCGGTACAGTTGCTTTGGCTGTGGGTGAACCGGATGCTGTCGGGGACGAACCCTCTGGGGTGGCACCTTTCGGTTGTTACGCTTCACGCCTTGGACGCGGTCTGCGTATACCTGCTCGCCCGACAGATCCTTCAGCAAAAGCCGGCGGCTTGGTTGGCCGGCGCCGTATTTGCCTTGCATCCGATTCATGTAGAGTCGGCGGCATGGGCGATGGGCTTTATTGATCCGCTGTTTACCTTGCTGGTCCTGGCTTCGTTCCTTTGCTATCTGGAGGCACGCCAGCGCCCGGCTCAGCGCGTTCTCTGGTGGGTCGCATCGCTCCTCATCTATGCGCTCGCGGCTTTCGCCAAGGAGCCCGCGCTGGCGCTTCCGCTCCTCATTTTCGCCCATGCCGTCATCGTTGGGTCTCCGACGGAGACGGCTCCGCAAGTATGGACTCGAATGGCGCGACTGCGCGTCGGCCTGGCGGCAGCGGCACCGTATCTTGCTGTCACGGCGGTTTACCTGGCGGCGCGCGTGGCTGTCCTCCGGGCCCTCAGTCACGCCGTCACTCCCCTGCCACTCGGGACCGCGCTCGCGACGCTACCGAGCGTCCTGTGGCGGTATCTGAAGCTGCTGCTTTGGCCGGTAGGACTCAGCGCCTTCTACGATGTCCCCTACGTGCAGCCGGCTGAGGCCAGCACGATCCTTCTGCCGGCGGCGGGTGTGGCAGCAGTAGCGGCGGGGTTGTGGATATGGTCACGGAGATCGCGCGCAGCGGCCGTAGCGGCCTCCTGGTTCGCGCTTCCGCTTCTCGTTTTGCTCAACCTCCGTGCGTTCCCAGAGGATGAGATCGTCCACGACCGCTACCTCTATCTCGCCTCGGTAGGCTTTGCACTGCTGTTGGGCCTGGCGTGGGAATCGCTGGGCTCGGCACGATTGCACTTCCCGGCGCGCGGCATCGCGCGGGCGGCGGTCGCAACGGCGCTCGTTACCACCATGGCGGCAGCAACGATCTATTACAACCGCTTCTGGGCGAACAACCAGGCGCTCTACGCGCGCGGCATCGCCATCGCGCCGAACAACAACCTGGTCACGAACAACCTTGCCGGCCTGTACGTAGCACGTGGCGAGTATGCAGCGGCCATCCCGCTCTACGAGAGAGTGATTGCCCGCAATAGTAACTTTTGGCTGTCAACATTCAATCTTGGCTACTGCTTTTACCGGCTGGGCCGGCCCGAGGAGGCAGAGTGCTACCTTCGCCGCGCCATCGCTATCAACGCCACTCTGCCGGATTCGTACCTCTACCTCGGTCTGGTGTGCCTGCAAACCGGCCGAGTGGAAGAGGCGGAGACGAACCTCCGCCGCGCTCTGGCGCTTCGGCCCGACGGCCGGGGATACCACTTCGCACTAGGTATGGGACTAAAGCTCCGCGGCGCCCTGGCGGAGGCGCGGCGCGAGTTTCAGTTGGAGTTGGTCAACTACCCGGGTGAAGCGGCCGCGCGGCAGCAGATCGCAGAAATCGAGACTCGCCTCAATTCTACTCAATCGGCCGGTGGGCTGAAGCAGGCGCAATAGTGGCCGATGAGAGGTGGAAAAGACCGACGCTTTCTTGAAACCCGGAGGCTCCGTTGGGTGGCTATTCAGAAAACTTCTGCGCAATGGGATAGCGACGGCCCATGCCAAACGCCTTGGCGGTCACCTTGAGCGCTGGGGCTGCCTGCTGCCGTTTGTATTCCGCTTGGTTGACCCGCCGGATAGTTTCCCGCACGAGGTCGGAATCCAGCCCGTGTTTTTCTACGATTTCTCGCGCCGAGAGATTCTCCTCGATGTAGGCCTTGAGAATGCGGTCGAGGATATTGTAAGGGGGCAACGTATCTTGATCGGTCTGATTGGAGCGCAACTCGGCGGAGGGCGCCTTCTCGAGGCAGGCTTGCGGGATGCGCTCTCCCGCGCGGTTGACGTAGCGCGCCAGATCGTAGACCATGGTTTTGGGCACGTCGGCGATCACCGCCAGCCCGCCCGCCATATCGCCATAGAGCGTGCAGTAGCCCACGGCGAGTTCGGATTTGTTCCCCGTGCTCAGAAGCAGCGCGCCGAATTTATTGGAGAGCGCCATGAGGATATTGCCGCGGATACGCGCCTGGAGGTTTTCCTCGGTCACATCACGCGGGGAGTCTTCAAAGGCGGGATCGAGCGTGGTGAGGTAGTTGTCGAAAATCGCGCCGATGGGGATGGCGCGGAAGTCGATTCGCAAGTTTCGCGCCAGGGTCTCCGCATCCCGCAGGCTTCCGGGTGACGAGTACGGCCCCGGCATGCCGATCCCCGACACGTTTTCTGGACCGAGCGCATCAGCAGCGATGGTGGCCACGAGTGAGGAATCGATTCCGCCGCTCAGACCCACCAGCACTTTCCGGAAACCGCACTTCCTGACATAGTCGCGCGTTCCCAGCTTGAGTGCCTGATAAACCGCCTCGATCTCACCCGTGGGGCCAGAGTGCAGCTCGCGCGTGCCGTCGGCGCTGTCGAAGACCACCAGGTCCTCTTCGAACGATTTGGCGCGCGCGCAGAGTTCGCCCCGGGCATTGAAGGCCATGCTTGAGCCATCGAAGATGAGCTGGTCATTCCCTCCCACGTGGTTGACGTAAACCACGGGGATGCGGTGCGCCGTCGCGATTGCCTTCAGCATGTCGTGGCGAAGCTGAATCTTGTCCGTGCAGTACGGCGAGGAGGCAATGTTGAGCAGCACGTCGGCGCCCGCGCGCATCGTTTCTTCCACTGGATCGCGCGTGTAGAGCTGCTTTTTCCAGAAATACTTGTCATTCCACACGTCCTCGCAAATCGTGATGCCCAGGCAGGTCTGGCGTAACTGGTAAAGACCGGGCCCTGAGCCCGGCTCAAAATAGCGCGATTCATCGAAGACGTCGTAGAAGGGCAGCAAGATCTTGACGTAATCGAGCACCACCTTGCCCCCATGAAGAAGCGCGGCGGCGTCTGCGACAGGCTTCCCTTGCGTGGAGCGCGACCGCCGCACGTAGCCCACGAGCGCCGCGATCGGCGGGAGCAAACCGGCGAGGCGCTGCAACTCCGCCTCCGACCGTTCCACGAATTCCGGCTTCTCCACCAAGTCACGGGGCGGATAGCCACAGAGCGCCAGCTCGGGAAAGATGGCGAGATCAGCTCCGCGCTCGGCGGCTCGACAGGCAAAGGCCACAATTCGGTCCACGTTGCCTGTGAAATCTCCGACGGTCGTGTTAATTTGGGCGAGGGCGATTTTCATGGGGAGTAGTCATTGGCCCGTTGTGACGGGGCGGACTGCACACGCCTAGTATTATATCTGAGCCAAGCTCCCGATGCTTGCCGTGAACCTGTCACCCGTCGTTTGCCATTGGGATTCGCGATGCCGAGTGTTCCAGTCGTCCCGGGATGAGCTCACAGCGTTTTGGCGGAACTGGGCAGAACTCGCGCAAAAAGAAAAACCCCGGTACCCCACGCGCCGGTGGGATGCCGGGGAGTTGACGCTGGATTTCGAATTGCAGGCGGCGCCTAAACCGTGAACGAGCTTCCGCAGCCGCAGGTGGTCTTTACGTTCGGGTTCTCAAACTTGAACCCGGCGCCTTCCAGAGTCTCGATGTAATCGATCTTGGTGCCATTCAGGTACATCAGCGAGGCCTGGTCTACAAACACCTTCAGGCCCTCGAACTCGAAGACCTTATCGATCCCGTTGGACTCATTCTCGAAATTCATCTGGTAGGAAAAACCGGAGCAGCCTCCTCCCACCACGGAAACCCGGAGGCCCTGAGGCTGCGGCTCCTGCCGCGCCAGGATCTCCCTTACCTTTTCCACGGCCTTGGCCGTAAGTTCAATAGGCATACAGCACTCCTCAAGAAAACCTCAGAATTTTATGGCGAAGCCCCACTCCTGCCACATCTCAAGTTACCAGATATCACTGGCGAAATCAAGGCCGGCGCTGGCTCACCAGCCCCCAGAGCGCCAGATGCATCACTCTTGCGTAATACCGGGTCGCGGCAACAAGCATCCGCTGGTATGATGGAGAGCATGCTGGAGCGCGTTCGAAAACCTGCCCATGACAAACGAGCAGCGAACCTCCTCGCTAGTCTGACGCTTGCCCTGCTGCTATCCCCTGCCCTGGCGAGCGGCCAGGGCGTGGCGCGGGACGCGCTCGCAATGTTTCCGGCAGACACGCAACAGCTCGCCTATCTAAACCTCGCGCAGTTCCGCGGCATGGCCGAATACCCTCAGATCCGCCGCTATCTGCTCACCTCACAATTGCGGGATTTCCAGGAATTCCTGCGCTCGGTGGGCGTTGACCCTGAAAAAGATGTGGACGAAATCGTGCTCGGATGGCGCGGAGAATCCGGGGGCGGCGCGGGATTCTACGGCCGGGCCGAGGGCCGCTTTGATCTCGACCGTGTGCAGCAATTGTTCACGAAGCAGCGGCTGCCGGTTCGAGAATATCAGGGGCAGCAGCTTTATGCATTCGGTTCGGGCACCAGCCCCATGGACACATTCTTTGCGTTTCTCAGCCCCTCGTCAGCGGCGTTTGGGCGTCTGGCCGACCTGAAGGATCTTCTCGACGTGCGCGCGCGGGCCAAGCCGGCGCTCGACTCCAACTCCAAATTCGTGGACTGGGAAGCCGAGTTGGAAGGGACGGCGCCGCAGTGGGGCATTTCCACGGGCAAGGCCGCGGCGAACCAGGTTGCTCCCTGGATCGTTGGCAGGGGTGGCCGCAACATCGACCCCGGCACGATTCTTGGACCCGTTCAGGCATTTCTGTATCGCCTCGAGTGGGCAGGAGGGATCACCGCCAACCTCTCCATCGTCTGCCAGACCGCCGAATCCGCCAAGGCGTTTGCGACGCTCCTCACCCTCTGGAGGGATTCCCGGCCCGCTGAGGCCACCCCCACCAATCTTGGCCTGATGCTGCAGAGCCTGCAGGTTCATACCGACGGGGCAAGGGTCGAATTGACGGCAATCGGCCCGATTGAAACCTTCGATCAGATTCTGCGCGGCCCCACCGGCAGCGGCGCGCAATAGTCTTGGCGCGGCTTCACGATACGCCTGCTCGTACAACTCCCGGTTGAGTCGCCCCGCTCCGGAGGGCAAACCCGGTGGGTTCGACCGCACCTCCCGCGACAGTTCTCGTCACTTTCTGAGTTTCCGCCACCCACCTTTGACGCTAGAATATTTGTTCGCCGCAGGCATC
>JAIQGB010000116.1 GCA_020072905.1 Terriglobia bacterium
AGGTGGTTTGCGAATCCACCAAAGCTGCCAACGCCGGTTCCCCTGCGACGACGAAGACGAACACGATTCGCTGACGGGCTGGAGTCCCTTCCCAGGCTCCGGCTCAGCGTGGCGAGGGTTCTCCGCCTGCGTGAAGTTCCAGTGAGGGAGAGATGACACAGAGCAAAGGGAAGAAGCCGTTGATCGTGATGAAATTCGGCGGGTCCTCCGTCGGCAACACGGAGCGGATGAAGTGCGTCGGCGCGCTGGTCGACGAGCACGCCAAGCAGGCGGAGGTCGTGGTGGTGGTTTCCGCCATGGGCGGCGTGACGGACATGCTGATCCGCGCCGCGAACGAAGCCAGCAAGGGCGACCGCGAGCATTGGAAGGGCGCGCGGCAGGAACTGGCGCGGCGTCACCGCGCGGTGGCCGATCAGCTTCTGACCCCGGCGGAACAGGCCGCGGTCCTGCCGCGCCTGGCGGAGCAGTTGACGAATTTCGAAAACCTCTGCTCGGGCTTCACGCTGGTGCGCGAGGTCACGCCGCGCGCCATGGACACGCTCTCCAGCCTCGGGGAAGTGATGTCCGCGACGCTGCTGGCGGCGATCCTGCGCTCGATGGGCCGCGCGGCCGAAGCCATCGACGCCACTCAGTTGATCGTCACCGACGATAATTTCGGCAGCGCCTCGCCGATCTTCGAGGAGACCAATGCCAAGACTCATCAGGGGCTTTCCGCGATCCGCAAAAAGGGAGCAATCCCGGTGGTGACGGGCTTTCGCGGCGCCACGCGCGAGGGTATCTGCACCACGCTCGGCCGCGGCGGCTCCGATTACAGCGGGACGATTGTGGGCGGCGCGCTCGAGGCCGACGAGGTCTGGATCTGGACCGACGTCGATGGCGTGATGAGCGCCGACCCGCGCCTGGTGCCCGCGGCGCGCATCATTCCGGAAATTTCCTACCGCGAGGCCATCGAGCTGTCGTTCTTCGGCGCTAAGGTACTGCACCCGAAAACTATCCAGCCGGTGATGAAGAAGAAGATTCCGGTGTGGATCAAGAACTCGTTCAATCCCACCTGCCCGGGGACGAAAATCGTCGCCGCGCCGACCGACCGCACTCCGGGCGTGAAGGCCATCACCAGCGTCAGCAACGCCGACCTCATCACCATGAGCGGCAAGGAATCATTGAGCTTTCCGCGCCTGGCGACGCGCGTCTTCAACGGCCTGCACCTCGAAGACGTCTCGACGCTCATGGCGACGCAGTCCTCGGCGGACAACGTGCTCTGCTTCGCGATTCATGACGCGGATCTGGCGCGCGTGAAGGCGCGGTTGGGGAAGACTTTTGAGCTCGAAATGCTGCACGAATACGTGGGTAGGCTCGAAGTGATGCCCAAGATCGCCATCGTCGTCGCCATCGGCGAGAACATGAAGGGCACGCCCGGCCTCGCCGGCCGGGCCTTCAGCGCTCTCGGGCGGCGGGGGATCAACATCATCGCCATCGCCCAGGGTTCCTCGGAATTGAGCATTTCGTTTGCGGTAAAATCCGCAGATGTGAAGGAAGCCGTCAAGGCGATTCACGAGGAGTTTCAATTGTGAAGAACAGGATCAAGGATCCAGGATTCAGGATCAAGGAGGAGAACGCTCGGCAAGTGTCGGGCTTGATCCCTGATCCTTAATCCTTGATCCTCACGACCGATGTCATCTGCCTACCTCCAATGCATCGAAGAATCCTGCGGGCGCCGGCAGGACCCCAAGAAGGACGCGCACGCCTGCGCGTTCTGCGGCGGCCTGCTCGAGGTGAAGTACGACTTCGAGGCCTTCGATCCCGAGGAAGTCCGGCACGCCTGGCACCAGCGGCGCCTGAGCGGCGAGCCCATCGACCGCAGCGGCGTCTGGCGGTTCCGCGAGCTGATTCCCTTCATCGAAGCGGGTAACCGCATCATTTCGCTTTCCGAGGGTTCGACGCCGCTCGTGGGAACACGCCGCACGGGCTGGTGGGCGGGCCCCGTGCACCTGACCATCAAGCACCAGGGGAACAATCCCACCGGCTCGTTCAAAGACCTGGGCATGACGGCGTGCATCACGCGCGCCGACGTGCGGGGCGTACGGATGGTGGCCTGCGCCTCGACCGGGAATACTTCTTCTTCGATGGCCGCCTACGCGGCGCGGGCGGGAATGAAAGCGCTGCTCTTCGTTCCTTACCGGCAGATTTCCGCCGCCAAGCTGGCCCAGTCGCTCGATTTCGGCGCGCTGGTCGTGGAAGTCGGCGACACCTTCGACGAAGCCTTCCGCCTGCTGCGCGAGATCGCGCCGGAGCTGGGCCTCTACCTGGTGAATTCGATCAACCCCTTCCGCATCGAAGGCCAGAAAACCATCGTTGCCGAGATGCTCGAGCAGCGCGCCTGGCGGCCGCCCGATTACATCGTGGTGCCGGGCGGCAACCTCGGCAATTGCTCGGCGATCGGCAAGGGACTGCGCGAGCTGAAGGAGATGGGCTTTATCGAGAAGGTGCCGCACGTGGTGGTGATTCAGGCGGCGGGCGCGAATCCGTTCTTTCGCATGATGTCGTCCGGTGCGGAAGAGCTCACTCCGGTCGAGCACCCCAATACGCAGGCGACGGCCATCCGCATCGGGCATCCGGCGAACTGGAAAAAGGCGCGGCGCGTGCTCGAATGGACGGGGGGCTTCTGCGAGTCGGTCACCGACGAAGAGATTTACGAAGCCAAGGCGATGCTCGCCGCGGACGGCGTCGCCTGCGAGCCCGCCTCGGCTTCCACCGTGGCGGGCGTCCGCAAGCTGGTGCGCGCGGGCAAGATTCCCTGGCACGCCGACATCGTGTGCGTCCTCACCGGCAACCAGCTCAAGGATACGGAATACATCATGCGGCACCGGGCGGAGGCGCAGGAGACTCACCAGCGCCTGCGCGTCGATCCGGACCTGGATGCGCTGCGCAAGGCCCTGGAAGCCGCCCTCGCCGTGCCGGCGTAGCGCCGGGCTTCAGCCCGGCATACCGTCCTTCACGCTCGGCTCGCCAGCGTACGCTGTCGGGGACGGTGATAGAATGACCTCACGTAGGGGAGGCGCTGCGCTTATGCTCGTGCGCAGGCAGGGCGGAGGAAGGGGCAGATGAGCTGGCAAGAACGAATCGTTGTTGATACACAGATTCTAACCGGCAAGCCGGTGGTCAAAGGGACTCGGCTGGCGGTGGAGTTTATCGTCGATTTGCTAGCCCAAGGTTGGAGTCAGTCGGACATCCTGCAGAGCTATCCACGCCTGAGTCACGACGACATCGTCGCCTGTCTTGCCTACGCCAGCGACTTGTTGCACGCCGAGAAAGTCTTTCACGTCCCGGCGACCTGATGGCATTTCTAGTGAATGTAGATTTCCCTGGAGACTCGGCAGTGTTTGCACGTCGAGCTGAATCGGGGCGCGTGTGGCGTGCGTCTGCAAAGTATGACCACCAAGCATCTGAGACATAAAAGGAGAGCTGGTGACCCGCATGCGTTCCCGCCTTATCCCGCGGCCACTCCGTCAGGAAGAGGCTTCTCTTCTCGCCGCGGTGTGTGAGGCCGCCAAAGCAATAGGGATGACTCCCGAGCAAGCCACAAAAGTGTATGGATTGCTTCCCCCAAATATCAGAAAAGCTCCGGCGTTCAAGGATCGGCTCACGGGACTCTGGCGGTACGAGTTTGGACGTGCCTATGTAGTTCGCAACGAAGAGGGGCATAATTTCGCTATTTGGGGGACTGACCAAGCACCCCGGATCGCTCTGCTGTTGAAGGGTGTCGACCGACTTATGCACCTGCTCGCTCGCCCACAACTCCGCGTCTTTTTGAAGCGGCTCGACGATGAGAGAAAACATCTTCACATCTTGGCTGAGCTTGATCCTATATTGAGACCTCAGCTCCCGTTCGCCGCCGAGTACGAAGCGAAGGGGCACGCCCGTGGGAAACACAAAATCGATTGGGCTATTCGGTTCAAAGATGGCAGCTGCTGCCTCGTGGAGGTAAAGCACAGAATTAGACCCCTTTTGAGCCATGCCGCGGAACTGATGCTCGTGCACACTAGGGGTGCCGACACATCTGGAATACCCGCACCAGCCGCGGAGGGGTTATTCTTGGGCTTGGAGTCAAAGTTTCGTCCAATGGAAGTAAATCGCCTGCAAGGCACATGGATAGTAAGCGGCATCCGCATCAACGAGGAGGAATTTGCGAACGCCTTTGAGAGATTAGATGGGTCACGGGTTCAATTTGCCGTCCTCACACATTTCGAAGGTGATGCACGGATTCTCGCGAAGACCCCCGCGATCTACGCTTGGGTGAAAGATAAGTTTCGGCTTGAAGATATGAAACCGCTCAGCGAGTTGGATCGCGCGTAGCCTGTTCATGGATGAAATCCTGCGACGTGAAGTTCGGCTGCTGACGACGCGCCTGGGGGTGATTGTCCAGGAGCAGTGCGGGCCGAAGACGTTCGAGGCGATCGAGAATCTCCGCCAGCTCTCCAAGCAAATCCGCCAGCATGTTGATCCCGAGCTCCTCGACGCGAAGCAGCGCGAAGTGAACCGGCTGCCCCTCGCGCGGGCCGGAGAAGTGGCCCACGCCTTCAGCCTGTTCTTCCACCTCGTGAACCTCTGCGAAGAGCGGCAACGCGTGCGCCGGCTGCGCGCCTACCGACGCCAGGAGAGCGGCGCGCGCATGTCGTTGCGCCACACCTTCAACGAACTGCGCCGCCACCACGTGCCCTCGGAGTCCGTCCGGCAACTGCTGGACTCCCTCCGGATCGAGCCCGTGCTGACCGCGCATCCCACCGAGGCCAAACGGCGCAGCGTCTTCAACCACGTCATGCGCATCAGCCGGACGCTCGACTCGCTCGCCGACGATTACGGCCCGGCGGCGGAAAAGGCCGTCGACCCCTGGATCGAAGCGCTCTGGCTGACCGACGAAGTCCGCGAGCGCGCCGTGACGCCGCACCTGGAAATCGAAAGCGCGCTCGTCTTCCTGGAGAGGACGATCTACGACCTGGCGGGGTTTTTTTGGGAAAGGTTCCGGGAAGAACTCGCGCGCTTCGACCCTCGTCTCCCGCCTCCCGCGCCGTTCTTGCGCTTTGGCTCGTGGGTGGGCAGCGACCGCGACGGCAATCCATTCGTTACTCCCGCGACGAGCCTGGAAGCCGCGGAACGACTGCGGCAAAGCATTTTGGGTTATTACCGCGGGGTGTGCGAGCGGTTGCTGGGCGTTGCGGCATTCCCCTGCCGCGGAGCTCTCGCCGTGCGGCTCGAGCGCGAGCTGGAGCGCGACTTCCAGCGTTTCCCCGGCACCCGCGTCTTCTGCGGAGTGGATCAGCCCCATGAGCTTTACCGACGCAAGCTGCGCGTAATGATCTGGCGCTTGGAGCGCACGGAGGAAGACGCCCCCGGCGCCTACTCCGCTGCTCAGGAATTCGGGCACGATCTCGAATCCCGCGAGCGCCTGCTCGCCGCGCATCCCAGCCCGCGGGTGGCGCGCCTCGGCCCCGGGCGGCTGCGCGTGGCCGCGGAGGTGTTCGGCTTCCACGCCACAGGGCTCGATTTTCGGCAGCACTCCTCGTTGACGCGGGCGGCCGCGGAGGAACTCCTGCGCGGCGCGGGCTTACCGGCCGGACCTGCCGAAGCGCGCGTCGAGGCGATCAAGCGCCTGCTCAGGAAACCGCCGGCGAGCCGCGAGGTTTCGACAGAGGCCCGCCGGGTGCTCGACGAGTTCGCCGCTCAGAAGTCGATTCAGGGGCGGTTTGGGGAGGCCGCCGCGCCGCGTTACATCTTGAGCATGACCGCGAGCGCCTCCGACGTCTGGGACGTTCTCCTGCTCGGGCGGCAGGCCGGCCTGGTCGAACCGGGCCGCGACAGCGAGCTCCGCACTTCCTTCGAAGTCATCCCGCTCTTCGAGACGCTGGACGATCTCGAAGCCTGCCCGGAGATCATGGAGCAGCTCTTCTCCGACCCGCTTTATCGGCAGGTGCTGCGCTCGCGGGAGAACTTCCAGGAAGTGATGCTCGGCTATTCGGATACGGTGAAGGACGCCGGCTACCTCGCCGCCAACTGGGCGCTGTTCCGCGCCCAGAAGCGCCTCGCGGAAGTCGCCGAGCGATACGGCGTGCGCCTGAGCCTGTTCCACGGCAAGGGCGGCACCATCGACCGCGGCGGCGGACAATCGCACCGCAGCATTCAGGCACAGCCCCAGGCCGCGCCCGGCGGCCGGCTGCGCATCACCGAGCAGGGCGAGGTCATCTCGCTCAAGTACGCGAACCTCGACATCGCCGAGCGCAACATCGAGCAACTGGTGACGGCCGTCCTCGATGCGCACCTTCTGCACAAGCGGCGCGGGGCGGGAGATCAGGTGGGGGAGTGGGAACAGTATCTTGCCGAGATGGCGGCGACGAGCCGCAGCGTCTATCGCCAACTGGTCTATGAGACGCCGGAATTTCTGCAGTACTTCTGGCAGGCCACGCCCATCGATCTTATCGAGAGCCTGCGGCTCGGCTCGCGCCCCAGCCGGCGGTTTTCCACCGACGACTTGCGCGACCTGCGGGCCATTCCCTGGGTGTTCGCCTGGACGCAGTCACGCCACTTTCTGCCCTCCTGGTACGGGCTGGGCCACGCCCTCGAAAAATTCGTTGCCGACCACGCGCCCCACGGCCACACGCTTTTGCGCCAGATGCACGAGGGCTGGCCGTTTTTCCGCATCATCGTTGACAACGCGGAGATGTCGCTGGCCAAGACCGACCTCTACATTGCGCGCCGCTACGCCGAGTTGGTTCGTCCGGCGAGCCTGCGCGACACGATCTTCCGCCGCATCGAGCAGGAGTACCACCGCACCGTGCGCGGCGTGCTCGACGCCTGCGGCGGCGCGCACCTCCTCGAGCGCCAGCCGGTGCTGGCTGAATCCATCCGTCTGCGCAATCCTTACGTCGATCCCCTCAATTTCCTGCAAATCCGCTTCCTGCGCGAGTGGCGTGGCAAGCGCCGCGCGCGCGGCCGCGCGGAGCCCGGCTCCGACCCCCTTCTCCACCTCCTCCAACTCACCGTGGGCGGCATTGCGTTTGGGATGAAAAGTACGGGCTAGATGGTGGGGAGCGATTGCGCCAGTGCCACGCTATAATATGCTGCTGGGATGGGCAAGAACAAGGACGTTCGAAAACGAATTGCCGGACTGATGGGTACAATCTCGCGCCATCAGAGGAAAATTGAAGACGAACTCGGCATGCCAGCGCCGGACTCAGGGTACATTCGCAAGTGGGAAAGGGAAATTGACACTGCCCGAAAAAGGGTGAGAATGTTGGAAGAAAGGTTGGGGAGATAAAACATGCCAAAAGAAGTGACGAAAGCGCCTCCGGTGCCGGACACTCACGTGCTGAAGGGCCTTATGGAGGAGTACTTGGAGATGCTCCGCGACGCGCAGCGCGGTATAAAGAAAGTCCTCTCGCTCGACCCCCGTAAAGAGGAATTCTGGGATGCCCTGTCGGATTTGGACCCGCAGATCACGATGATCGAAGCCCGCTCGAAAAGCATCCAGGAGGAGAGCCTCGATCTCCTCGATCAGCTTCCTGACGATTAGCAGGCGTTCGTCTCAGAGCAAAACTCACGTATTCTGGCTTTCGACGAGTTCGCGGGCGCGCTCGGCGGCGCGCACGACCGCTTTGATAAGCGTGACGCGCAGGCCGCCCTCTTCGAGTTCGAGAAGGCCGTCAATTGTGCAGCCGGCGGGAGTCGTTACGACGTCCTTCAATTTGGCGGGATGCTCGCCGGTGTGCAGGACGAGCGCTGAGGCGCCGAGCAGCGTCTGCGCGGAAAGTTCGGTGGAAAGCTCACGCGGCAGGCCCAGCTTCACCCCACCTTCGGCGAGCGATTCGATGATCATGTAAACGTAGGCGGGGCCGGAGGCCGAAAGGCCCGTGATGGCGTCCATGTGCTTCTCGTCCACCACCACGGTGCGGCCCATGGCGCTGAAAATCGCCTGCGCCACCTTCAAGTCTTCCGGGGTGGCGTGCTTGCCCCGGCAAATGGCCGTCATGCCCTGGCGAATCAGGCAAGGGGTGTTGGGCATGACCCGGATCACGCGGTGGCCGTGATCCAACTCGCGTTCAATAAGCGCGGTTGTAACCGAAGCGGCCACCGAGATAACCAGGGAGTTCTTCGCCAGGCTTCTCCGGATGTCGCGCAGAACTTCTGTGACCTGCTGAGGCTTGACCGCGATCATCACCAAATCCGCGCCGGCGACGGCCTGGCGATTGTTCGTGAGGGCGTTCACGCCGTATTTCTCGCGGATATAATCGGCGCGAGGCGGGTCGGCGTCAGTGGCCGCGACGCGGCTTACCGGGACGAGTTGGGCGCCCAGGATACTGGAGAGCAAGGCCTCGCCGATTTTCCCTGCCCCGATCAAGGTCAGCTTCTTCACGGGAAGCGGCCGCAAAAGCGCGGCAGCGGGATCTTTACGATCTACTTTGGGTCCTGAACTCATGGTCCTCCTGACACTCTCCCACGGAGTGTGGCGTTCTCACTCCCGGACGATGCGGCCGGCTGATGCCGGAATCCCTGCCAGGCCCGAGCCTTTGTCGCTGCGACCGGGTCCCGGCGAGGGGCGATGGCGCGGAATTAACGGCGGGCTTCGGCCTGCGCCGCGGTGGCTTCTTCCGCGGGCCTTTTCCAGGCCATCATTTTGCGCAATTCGCTGCCGACCTTCTCAATGAGGTGATTGGCGCCCTTGGCGCGCAGCTCCTGGAATCGTTTGCCGCCGCTGGCGCCTTCTTCCATCCACTCGCGGGCGAAGGAGCCGTTCTGGACGGCCGCCAGGATTTTCTTCATGGTCTCGCGCACGTGGGCGTCGATGACCACGGGGCCGCGGGTGTAGTCGCCATACTCTGCCGTGTCGCTGACCGAGTAACGCATGTATTTCAGCCCGCCCTCGTAAATCAGGTCGACGATCAGCTTCAGCTCATTGGCGCATTCGAAATAAGCGATCTCCGGCTGGTAGCCGGCCGCGACCAGGGTTTCGAACGCCGCGGTGACCAACTCCGAGACGCCGCCGCAAAGCACAACCTGCTCCCCGAACAGATCCGTCTCGACCTCCTCCTTAAAGGTGGTACGAATCACGCCCGCTTTCAAGCAGCCAAGACCCTTGGCATACGCGAGCGCGGTCTGCTCGGCCTGTCCGGAAGCGTCGCGCTCCACGGCCAGCAGCGCCGGCACCCCCAGCCCTTCCGTGAACAGCTCGCGCAGCCGATGCCCGGGGGATTTGGGAGCGATCATGATGATGTCCACCTCGGACGGCGGCACAATGAACTTGTAGTTGATGTTGAAGCCGTGGGCGAAAAGCAGCGTCTTCCCCTTGCCTATGTGCGGCGCCATCTGTTCTTTGTAGACCTTCGCCTGGATGGTGTCGGGAATGAGCACCGAGATAAGGTCCGCACGCTTCGCTGCTTCCGGCGTGTCCAGGACTTCGAACCCCGCCGCCAGGGGCTTGGCCCGCAGTTCGGGCTTGGCGACTTCGCCCACGATTACCTTGACACCGCTGTCGCGCAAGTTGAGCGCGTGGGCGTGTCCCTGGCTGCCGTAGCCGAGGATGGCGACGGTCTTGCCCGCCAGGTATTTCAGATCACCGTCTGTCTCGTAATAGACTTTAGCCACAAACTCCTCCTGAACGATGAATTATGAACGATGAACGGCAAGAGACCGCGCCCGGGCATTCATTCATCGTTCAGCATTCATAGTTCATCGTTGCTTACGATGCCTGGGCCGTAACGAGCTCAGGCTGCGGAATGCTGGTCTTCACACGGGCGAAGGGCAGTATTTCCTGCTTGCCGAAATCGAGGCTCGCGGCGCACGGCTTCCGGTCTCCCGGAATCTCCAGAAGATATTTCCCGTGACTGGCAAAGATCAACTTCGATTCCGGGAAAGTCTGCAGGAAGCGCGCAAGGCTCGAGGAGTCGGCGTCGGCGTCGATGAACACAAAAGAGGCGTCGCCCAGGGGTTCGTGCCGGTAGTAGGTGAACTGCTGGACGCCTTCCACGCGCCGCAGGAAGTTGAAGATATGTTCGACCTCGGACTCGGGGGTCTCCGCCACCACGATGACCGAGAAACCTTCCGGTCCAGGAAGAGGAGGAGCGGAAATCGAACCCGAAACCTCCGGCTGGCGTCGTGACGACGTTCCGCTCTCCACAGCCTCTATTTTCGACGCTTCTTGGAACTTTGGCGAGGCTGAACCCGCGCCGGCCAGACACGGCGCACCCTTACACAGCCCACAAATCGTCGAGAACTTCTTCTTCCACGAGCACGCGCGGCGGCTCGACCACCATCTCCGCCAGCGACGCCCCGGGCGGAACGATGGGATAGACGTTCTCGGAAGGATCCACCCAGAAGTCGATCAGCCGCGGCTCGCGGTCGCTCAAGAAATCCCGCACCGCATCCGGAACGTCCGTCCGGTGGTCGACGCGCACGCCGCGGATTCCATACGATTCCGCCAGTTTCGCG
This sequence comes from Terriglobia bacterium, assembly GCA_020072905.1. GTDB lineage: Bacteria > Acidobacteriota > Terriglobia > UBA7540 > UBA7540 > JAIQGB01. The sequence continues at coordinate 10,477 of JAIQGB010000116.1, forward strand.
AAATCCGGCGCGAAGCTCAGATCGATGTCGCAATAGCGCTTCTCGAAGAAGATCTCCTGCCACTGCCGGACCATGCCCAGCGCGCGGTTGTTAATGATGGCGATCTTGACCGGAACGCGGTATTGCGCCACCGTGGCGAGGTCGTTGAGGGTCATCTGAAAACCGCCGTCCCCGACGACGGCGATGACCTGGCGATCGGGGAAGGCCAGTTGCGCCCCCATCGCCGCCGGGAAGCCATAGCCCATGGATCCCAGCCCACTCGAGCTGAGCCAAGTGCGCGGTCCGCGGAATCTCCAGAACTGCGCGGTCCACATCTGGTGCTGTCCCACGTCTACGGAGACAATGGCGTCTTCGGCCGTGTAATGCGAGAGCGTTTCGATGACGTACTGGGGCTTCACGCTGTTTCCGTATTTGTCGTAGGTGAGCGGATGCTCGGAGCGCCAGGACTCAATCCGTTGCAGCCATTGTCGGCGGGCCGGCGGGGCGGGGCTCTTGCCTTCGCGCCGGTGACGCTGCAAGGCTTGGAGAAGCGCTTGAATCGTCTCTCGCGCGTCGCCGACCAAGCCCACGTCCACGCGGACGTTCTTGTTGACCTCCGCAGGATCAACATCGATATGGATCTTCTTGGCGAGGGAGGCGAAATCCTTCAACCGGCCCGTGACGCGGTCATCAAAGCGCACCCCGATGCCAATCAGGAGGTCGCAGTTGCAGATGGCCTGGTTCGTGGCGTAGGAGCCGTGCATCCCCAGCATCCCCAGCGAAAGGGGATGGGCCGAAGGGAAGGCTCCCAGCCCCATCAACGTGGTGGTGATAGGAATATGCGTCAATTCCGCCAGTTCGCGCAGTTCCTGCCAGGCGTTGGCCGCAATGACGCCACCCCCCACGTAGAACACGGCTCGCCGGCTCTCCAGAATCATTTCCACCGCGCGCTCGACGTCCTCGTCCGTCCATTCGCGGATTCTCTCTAGTTGCTCGATTCCCGGCGTCGTCGGGTAGGTCGGCTCGGCCGTTCCCATCAGGACGCTCTTGGGAAGATCCACCAGCACCGGACCGGGACGGCCGGAGATCGCCGTTTTGAACGCCTGATGCATGATGGAAGGGAGGTCCGCCGCAGACCGTACCAGGAAAGACCGTTTGGTCGAAGGCATGCTGATCCCGATCGTGTCGCATTCCTGGAAAGCGTCCTTGCCGATCAGGGGCAGGGGAACCTGGCCCGTCAGGGCCACGACGGGAATAGAATCCATCATGGCGGAGGTGAGTCCGGTGGTCAGGTTTGTCGCGCCCGGGCCGGATGTGCCCAGGCATACACCAACCTTGCCGGTTACCCTTGCGTAGCCGTCGGCGGCAAAGGCCGCCGCCTGTTCGTGGCGGACGAGCAGGTGTCGAATCCCGCTGCTGTAGAGGGCGTCGTAAAGAGGCAGCACCACGCCGCCGGGCAGGCCGAAGATGACCTCTACGTTCTCGCGCCGGAGACTCTCAAGTAGAATTTCGGAACCGGTGAATTGCTTTCCCATGGTTTCTGCTCGCTCAGGATGTCGCGGCGGATATTCGATACCGACCAGTCGGTAGGTAACTTACCACGGCCGCTCGGTCGGCGTCAACCCCTTTCCGCAGCCAGGTTCCTATACGGGGATTGAAGAGGATTTCGGTGGCGAAGTGCCCAGCCCCCTCAGCGGGGGCAAGGCGATGTCCGGGTGCACCGCGTTCCAGTCGCGCGCTCCGGCGTTGCTAGGATGGTACTCGCCCGCGGATGAGCTGACGCCGTGACGCGCGAAGCAGTCTTGCACGGCGGAGACCGCCGGGCGCGCGTCGCCCTCGGCCAGAATACCCACCGCCGGTCCCGACCCGCACACAAACACCGCGAGCACGCCCGGAACACGAACCTGCAGCGCCTCCTCGAGGCCGGGCACATGCTTCGCGCAGGTGGGCGGCAGCGGCTTTTCAAGGGCGGTGGTGTGGCCGTTGCTTGGTCGGGAAAAATACTCGCCGAGCGCTGCGGCCCGGCTGAGATGCATGGCGTCCGCAACGGCCCGCTCGCGGCTTGCGCCGAGGTCGAGCGCGGTCTCCGGCACGACGACGTTGAGAACAAAATTCTCCGGCACCACCGAACGTCGGTGGGTCATCGTTCCGCCGTCTTCTGCGCAGGCGACAAAGCC
>JAIQGB010000117.1 GCA_020072905.1 Terriglobia bacterium
GATATCCGCTGCCACATTCTGCTTGCCGGCCAGTTCTCCAAGGTTCGTGACCGCGAGGCGGAGGTAGTTGGCGTGTAATTCATTGACCATGCGGGGCGTTAGGGTCCAGGAATGATGTAGGATCACGCTGCTCGTGATCACCTTTGCCGTGGTGGCCGACCCCGGGAGCACGCTGGGACTGAAGTCGTCCTCGCGGCCGAACGAGTACCGACCCCAGAGGTTCATGTTGGGGTTCAGGTTGTAGTCGATTCGCCCGGCGACCTGATCATAGGTGGTGGGTGAGGAAAGGACACCTCGCAGGTTCCCCTGCAGCCCTCCGGATACATTGGGAGGCGGAGCGTAGGGCGTGGCGAGGAATTTCCCAATGGCCGGATCGATGCAACTGGAGGGAATTGTCATGTTCGGGAATTGCACATCCGTATTGGGATCAGGGTTGAAACACCCTGCCGGGACGGTGTTCGGACCAGTCTGGTGGACTGGGTCCGTATATCCGACGATCCCATTCCCGCTGCCGTCCACGCCCACGACGTGGGGCATGTAAATGGGGAGACCGTAGTCGGAGAAATTACCAGTCCGAGCCAACGGTGTCGGGACTGAGGCGGTCGAGATCGAGCTCGTGCGGTCCCGCAACCCCTCGTAGCTGGCGAAGAAGAAAGCCTTGTCGCGGATAACCTTCCCGCCGGCCGTGGCGCCAAACTGGTTGCGGCGGAAGGGAGGTTTTTGGAACGGCTCCGGATAAGATTGGATCTCATCAAAGAATGACCCGGCGTCCAGAGCGTCGTTGCGCAAGAAATCATACGCGGTGCCGTGCAGAGCGTTGGTGCCGGATTTCGTCGTGGCGTTGACTTGCGAGGCCCCGCGTCCGAACTCCGCCGTGTAGGAGTTCGTCATGACCTTGAACTCCTGAATCTCGTCGATGGAGGGAACGGCGGCGAAGGTGTTGAAGTCGGGCTCGGTGTTCGTGGCCCCATTGAGGAGGAAGTTCGTGTCCTGGGCGCGCGCCCCGCCCACCGAGTACTGATTGCTGACGCGCCGCCCAACTTCGCGGACTTCCTCGTAGGATTCACTGCCGCTCTTCGTGAAGGTCACACCCGGGCTGAGGGTGGCGAGATCGAGGAAGTTGCGCCCGTTCAGGGGCAGATCCACGACGCGTCGGTTTTCAATGACCTGGCCGACGGTCGAGGAGTAGGTCTCGAGCAGGGGAGCGGCGGCTTACACGGAAACCGTCTGCGTGAGGTCGCCGACATGCAAGATAACGTCCACTCGCGCTTTCTGGTCGACCTGAAGTTCAAAGTGATCGAGTAGTGCCCCGGCAAGAGGCCTGTCGCGGAGTAGTCTCCACTGGCGGTGGTAAGCGTCCGCCGGGGGACGTTTGTGTCCGCATTGGTAATCGTCACTTCGACGTCGGGCACAACTGCGCCGCTGGGATCGAAAACGATCCCTGTGATGCTGCCGGTGCCAATCTGCGCCAGCGCTGGTCGGGCACCCGTCGCCAGCATGGCAAAGGCGCCGAAAAGCAAGAGAAGCATGTAGGGTCCTATCTTGCGCATGGATTCCTCTCCTTTTGGTTCGGTACGGAGGTCATTTTGTACTGAAACTGCCTGAATCTGTAGCTGCCTTGCCCGACGCAGGAAACTGACTGAAGCCGGGGGTGGGACTGAACTGTCTTCTCACCCTCTAAGAACTTTATCCCACAAGCCGCGCCGGGTGTCAAGATGCCATCTCGTAAGGCCTTAGCGAAGCGCCATCATCCTGAGGATCATTCTGTGTCGATTGCCAGCATTCGGGCTCGCGGGCATTTTGTCAGCATCGAGTCCGCCGATTTGAGGACTCGCCGCATTTATTTCGTTTTCTTTCGGTTGGAGCGGGATGGCGCGCTTGCCGACAATTTGTCCATGCGGGCGGCTGCGGCGCGGGTTGCACTTCCAAAAGCAGGTGATCCGTGAATTCGGTCTCGAGCAACGGGCTTGCTCCGTCGAGTTCTCCCCGCGTCTGCGCATCGGCGTAATCCACCACTCGATAGCGCGTCGCCTCATCAAGCCCTCGCAGCTCCAAGCGGCCCCGCCAGATATGCTCGCTGAGCTCCGGCAGGTGCGGTGGGGAATCGAGCGAAATCCGGTCCGTATTTCCGCAGTCCAGTCCGGATGAATGCCGAACGTTGGGAAATCCCGCCGGCACGTTTAATTGAAGACCTTCTGGTAGAATCGCTCTCTTGGACCGGAACGCGTGAACAAAAGGAACTCACAGGTCGTGGCCGCTGGGGTGCTGGGCTCCAAACGTATTGTCTTGGCGGTACTTTTGGGATTAGCGGCTGCGTGGGGCGCGCCGGCTCGTTGCCAGGTGGCTCGTCAACAAACCCAGTCGCTGGAGGAGATTTTCCACCAGGCACAGGCCGCGAGCAGCAAGAAGGATTATGCCCAGGCGGAGAAGCTTTACAGGCAGATCCTTGACGCCGACCCGACCATCCTGGCCGCACGCGTTAATCTGGGCCTCGCCTACTACTGGCAGCGCAAGAATCATGAGGCCCTCGGCGAATTCCAGCGGGCTCTCCAGGCCAGCCCACGGGAGTTCAGCGCGCTGCTGTTTTCGGGACTTGCCCACCTCGACCTCGGCGAGTATGACCGAGCCCAGAAGAGCTTGCTGGCCGCGGCGCGCGTCCAGGACATGGACCCGCTGCTCTTCTGGGCGCTCGGCAGTTTGGCGATGATCCACGGCGACTCGAACGGGGCCGTGCCGCTGCTCGAGCGCTCGCTGGCGCTCGAGCCGAACAACCCGCGGGCGGTTTGGCTGGTGGGTCAGGCCTATGCGCGGCTTGCCTACCGCAAGGAGGGAAAACCGCTCGTGCCCGTGGACTACGCGGAGCTCACCAACCGCGCGCTCGCCTGGATGGAACAGCAACAACCCGATTCGGCGCTGCTGCACGTCTTCCGCGGTGATGTGCTGGAGGCGCGCAATCTGACCACCGAGGCGCTGGCCGAGTACCGGCAGGCCCAGAAAATTGACCCGCACTGGCCCGACATTCATCTGATGATAGGTTCGCTACTGGGCCTTTTGGGGCAGCACGACGAAGCCCAGGCAGAGCTTGAGCAACAACTCCGGGATTCCCCGGATGACCCTCGCGCCCTGGTGGAGATGGGCGCGGGAGATTGTCGTGCCGGAAAATACGCGGCGGCCGTCCCCTATCTTGAACGGGCGCTCCAGCGCGACGCGGCAAACTACGAGGCGACCTATCGCCTGGGACAGGCGTTGGTCAGCTTGGGCAAAGACGAGTCGGCAATCCCCTACCTGAAGCGCGCCGCCGAGCTCAGCCCCGAGAAGGGCGAACCGTACTATCTGCTCAATCGCGCTTACCGCGCGATGAAGAATCCTCAAATGGCCGCCTGGGCGCTAGAAGAGTTCAACCGCCGCAAGGCGGCTAGCAGTCCTTGAAGGGAGGACACGATGGACTTGTCAAAAGAAAGAATCAGTCGTCGGACATTCATACGCCGGGGCACGGGTGCGGTGGTCGGCGCTTCAGCGCTAAGGAGCACGGCCCTCTCCTACGCCCGCATCGTGGGCGCGAACGACCGCATCTCGCTCGGACACGTCGGGGTGGGCAATCGCGGCCGTGGACTGGAATTCATCCTCTCGCACTTGAAGGACAGACAAAACGTTGAGACGACGGCCGTCTGTGACCTCTGGAAGGTGAACCGCGAGCGCGCCGTCGCGACCGGCGAGAAGACTTACGGGCGCGCCCCGCGGGCTTTCATGTATTTGGAAGACCTGCTGGCCAGCAAGGACATCGATGCGGTGATCATCTCCACGCCCGAGCACCAGCACTCGCCGATGCTGAAGATGGTCGCCGAATCGGACCGGCATGCCTACGTCGAGAAACCCATGGGCAATGTGCTCGCGGAAGCCAAGGCGGCGCGTGACGCGGTTCTCGAGCGGAAACTCATCGTCCAGGTGGGCACGCAGCGCCGCAGCGAGCCCTATCAAGTGGAGGCGCGCGAGTGGTACAAGCGGGGCGTGACCGGATCTGTCAGCAAATTCGAAATCGTCTGGAATTACCACGGCCCGCGCTGGCGTGGGCGCCCGGAGGTGAAGCAAATCCGGGAAGAGGACACGGATTGGCGAAAGTGGCTGCTGACGAAGCCCTATCGTCCCTTCGACCCGCAACTCTATTTCGAATACCGGCTCTACAGGGAGTTCTCAAGCGGCATCCCCGACCAATGGATGAGCCACGGCATCGACCTCGTGCACTGGTTCATGGACGACCATTTCCCCAAGTCGGTCGTGGCGCATGGCGGAGTCTTCGCCTGGCACGATGGCCGCGAAAACCCCGATACGTTTCAAACTCTCCTCGAATACCCCAAAGGGTTTCTGGTGAGCTATTCGACGAGCTTCGGCAACGACTGCGACAGCTTTATTCGCATCATGGGGAAGAAGGGCACGCTCATCAATCACGGAACGGAAGGCACGCCGCGTTGGAAATGGGTGGAGGAGAAAGGCAATTTCGAGGACACGCCGGAGATTAAGCGCGAAGAGAAGTGGGTTTCACTCCCCGGCGACGGCGGCCGCGGCCCGGCGTCTACTCCCGACGAAGACCTTTCCCACATGACCAACTGGCTGGAAGCGTTGCGCGCCGGCCGGCAGCCTTCGGCGCCGGTCCAGGCCGGCTTCGCGCACTCGGTTGCTTGCATCATGGCCACGCAGGCGCTCTGGGAAGGGAAGCGGCTCTACTGGGATGCGAAGACGGAGACGATTCTCGATCATCCGCCGCAGGCGTGAGGGTTGGGAAGGCAGAAGGCTGAAGGCTGAAGGCTGAAGGCTGAAGGCTGAAGGCTAATGAACCCTCGTCGCCCTTGCGAAAAGCGGGTGGAGTATATTTGGGGAAAGCGAGTGCCGTGAAGTCCCGATCAACGGCCCCGAATCCCTAACTCCCAGCCCCTAATTCCTGCTTCTGCGGCGCGCGGATCAAGATCAACACGCTGGCGGTAGCGAGCAAGGGAATCGTGGCGGCGGCAACGAAAGCGGGAAAGTACGAAAACTTATCGACGAGCCAGCCGACGGCCAGCGTGAAGGCCGTGCCCGCCAAGCCCGCGCCGAGCCCACTCAGCCCGGTCACGGACGCGACGACATCCTGCGGGAAGAGATCCGACGGGAACGTCAGCCCCATCGTCGACCAGCTCGCGTACCCCCACACCGCAAAGCTGATTAGCGCCAGCGCCCAGTAGGCGCTGTGCGTGGTCGCAGCGGGAATCCCGGCGAGCACGGGCAGGGAACTCACCACGCAGACCCACTTGCGCGCGCGAACGACCGGCATGCCTCGTTTGATGAGCCAGCCGGAAACCAGCCCGCCCGTGAAGTTTCCGATGTCCGCGGCCACGAAGGGAATCCAGGCGAAGGCGGCGATCTGCTTCAGGCTGAACCCGCGGGCGTCACTCAGGTATTGCGGCAGCCAGAAGACGTAGAACCACCAGATGGGATCGGTGAGCGAACGACCGAGGACGATGCCCCACACGTTCGACTGCTTGAGCAGGCTCAGGTAGCGACCCGCGCCCCGCCCACTCGATGTTGTCGCTGTATCGCGCCCCGCCTCGATCAAAGCGCGCTCTTCATTGCTGAGGCGAGGGTGCTTGGAGACCGGGTGATAGAGGGCGAGCCAGAGGATGAGCCAGAGGAAGCCGAGAACGCCGGAGAGGACGAACGCGTAGCGCCAGCCAAAGACAATCGCGATCCAAGGAATCGTCAGCGCGGCGATGGCTCCCCCCACGCTCGACCCGCTGTCGAAGATTGCCACAGCCACCCCGCGCTCCTTGGCAGGAAACCATTCGGCTACCGTCTTGCTTGCGCCGGGCCAGTTGCAGCCTTCCCCAATGCCAAGTAGAAATCGAAAGACGCTGAAGGAGAGCACCGAATTGGCGAACCCCGTCAGCATACTGATCACCGACCACCAGATTACGGCCAGCGCCAGTCCCAGCCGCGTGCCGATGATGTCCAGCAAGACGCCGCCCACCAGCCACGTTCCCGCATAGGCGATTTGGAAGGCGGAGAAGATGGTGGAAAGCTGCGTATGGCTCAGGTGAAGCTCCGCAGTGATGACCGGAGCGAGCACGGAGAACGTCTGGCGACTGATGTAGTTGATGACCGTCGAGAAGAAGAGCGTCCAGACGATCCACCAGCGCAGGCGTTTGAGGGGCTTCACTGCGTCGAATCTCCTCTCCGGAATGGATGGCGGCTCCTTCCGGTGCGGCCCGGCAAGTTACCACAACGCGTGGCGGTTCGGCGAGGATTTGTGGTTGCCGACAGGTCGCCGCGGCGCAGAGCTGTTTCTGAAGTGACTGGCATTGTGGGCGGATTAGCCGGGGCGGCGGCACTCGGGAGATATGTGCGCTACAGGCGAATCAATCGAACGCGCCGGCAGAGGGCGTGGACGCGGCGGAGGTCAAGAGGATGGTCGGTGCAGGCTTCCTGCGCCTTGGCGGTGCCCGCCGCCGTGGCCCAGCGCAGGGCTTCCGGCCACTCGGCGCCTTTTTCGCGCCAGACGAGCAGGGCGGCGGTGAAGGCATCCCCTGAGCCCGCCGAACTGCGTTGCGCGATTTTGGGCGGGACGGTGCGCCAGCCGCCTTCGCTCGTGACCGCGACGGCTCCTTCGGCCCCCAGCGAACAGACGGCAAATTGAAGGCCCTCGACAAGCAGCCTGCGCAGCGCTGCAAGCACGGACTGCAAGTTGGGAATTGGCTCTCCTAGGGTCTGTTGCAGTTCCTGCTTGTTCAGCCGCACGACCTCCGGTTGGGCGGCCAGGGCGTGGGCGAGCGCTGCACCGCGAGAATCGATGAGCACCGGAACGCTGCTCGCATGGGCGCGCCGCGTGAGGTGGTAGTAGAGGTGAGGCGAACATCCTGGCGGAAGGCTGCCGCATAACGCCAGCCACCTGGCGTTGGGAATCCAGTGCGCGGCGCGTTTCTCGAGGTCGCGTTCGGCGACGCGCGTCACCCGGAGGGTTTCGGGAACCAGCCAGGTCTGGACCTGCCGTTTTGCATCGACGATCACCCGAATCCGGCGGGTCTCCCCTCGCGCCGGACTGAAGTCTGCCCGGACGCCGCGCTCGCGCAGCATCCGCGGCAGCTTGCGACCGTTCTCCCCCGCAGCGAACCCCAGGGACACCGAACGCGCGCCCAGATCCACCGCGAAAATTGAAGTCAGGTTTCCTTTGCCGCCGATGCAGAGGGTCTCTTTTTGAATGCCGAGCCGCTCGCCGGGGACGTAGTGCTCGACTTCGAGCACCTCATCGAGCGCCGTGTTCGGGGTGATCGTCAGGATCATGGGGGAAAGTCAAAAGTCAAAGGTCAAATGGCAAAAGGTCCGCAACATGAAAATCGGCCTCGCGCTCCCAAGTCCAAAATCTGAAATCGAAAATCTAAAATCACGCCAGCAACTTACCAAGGAGCAAGGCTCGCGCATTCGTCTCCAACCGATCGAGCGTATCAAACGCGTCGTCAAGGTCGCGCCCCACGACGACGATGCCGTGCTGCGGGACCATTGTGGCGATGGCGTGATGCTCAAGTTTCGGCGCCTCCGGCCGGAGGGCTTCGAGAATATTCGCAGCCAGCTCCGCGCTGTGCGCAGGTGCGAATTGCGCCAGCCCGATGGTTCCGAACTTCTTGGTGTGCTCGAGCACTGTGGGCATGGGTTTTCCCGCCGCCACAAAGGCCATGAAGTGCCCACCCTGCGCGTGGATGACCCCGCCCGCGCGTTCGAAGGCTCGATAGATGCCGAGATGAAACTGCCACTCGCGTGTGCGGCGGTCCGGGCCTTCGACGAGGTTCCCCTGAAAGTCGAGCACCACGATGTCGCTCGGCTCGATCTGCCACTGCTGCTTGCTTCCCGCCTTCGCCGGGGTCATATACACGCGGTCGCCCTGACGCAGGCTGATGTTTCCCCCGCTCGCATCAGTCAGCCGGCGCGCGAAAACTAACCGCGCAATGCGGGCGAGATGTTCGCGCGGATCGTTGGACAGATTCGTTTCCTCGGATTGAATCCGTTGGGCCACTTATCTTCAGTCGCGGTGGAGCGCGTGTCAAGCGCTAGACAAGTTCGCCACGAAGAACCGTCACCGCCTGGCCAGAGAGAATCACGCGGTCGCCCGCGAGCCGCACGCGCACGACGCCGCCACGCGCCGAAGCCTGGTAGCCCCCGTTCCGTTTGCTTTCGGGCCGAAAGCTCGTATAGAGTTAGGCCGCACAAAATCTCGGGAGGTTGCGCATCATGAAAATCAGTTGCTGCTGGTTGTACGCCATCACGAAGTACGGCTATCCGCCCTCCATTGAGAACACCTTCAAAGTCCTGGGCGAAATGAAGGCCCTGGGATTCCAATACGTCGAGCTGGAAGGAGTCCGGAGGGATAATCTTCTGGCCGTCTATGAGAAGCGCCAGGAGCTGAAGAAATTCTGCGACGGCGAGGGGTTGAAAGTCATCAACTTCTGCCCCGTGCTGCCCGACTCCGTCAGCCCCGACAAGAAGAAACGCAAGGCGTCGTGGGACCTCTTCAAGCGCGCGATTGAAATCGCCAAGCATTTCGGCGCTTACACCATCCAGGGAGACAGCTTTACGCCGCCGTTGAAGTTCAAAGGCGACTCTCCCTACAAGGAAAGCATCAGCTACGGGAAGCATTTTTCGGTCGAGATCGACCCCAAGTTCAAATGGCAGCGGCAGTGGGACGCCATGGTCGACACTTTCAGCTTCATGGCGCGCGAGGCGCGGAAAGCGGGCCTCAAATTCTGCGTCGAGCCGCGCGTGGGCGAAATGCTGAGCAATACCGACGCCATCCTGCGCATGATGGACCACGTGGGCGACGACAACTTCGGTGCCGTGCTCGACACCGCGCACCTGAACGCCCAGAAGGAAATCCTGGCGCTGAGCGTCGAGAAGCTGGGCAAGCGCATCTTCTTCGTCCACGCCGCCGATAACGACGGGCTCGTCAACGACCATGTGGCCGCTGGCCGCGGCACGGTGGACTGGGACGGCGTCTTCCAGGGCCTGAAAAAGCACAAGTTCGCGGGCTACCTCGCCATCGACGTCGGCATGGTGCCCGACATCGACGATCAGTACCGCGAGTCTTTCGAGTTCCTGAAGAAGAAGGCAGCCCAGTACGGCGCATAATGCACCTGGGTGTCCTCGACGCTTTCACGGGGCGGAAGGCTCTTTCCGCCCCACATCCCCCCTGCCGGGAGTCATCCCATGAAACCCCTGCGTTTTGGTGCCATCTTCTTCGCAGCAGTCGCGGCGACCCTATCTGCCTCCGCGGCCAGCGCGCAGGTCCGCGCCTGGGAAGGCAAGATCGAGATCCCTACGTATCTGGTGGGTGAAGAGGACCCCAATCCGCCCTTCCCACTCATCAGTCATCACCGCATTTACCCTTACACGATGCTCGACGACCTGACGGACCGGAAGGAGCCGAAGTCGTACAGAGCCGTCTATCTCGAGAACGAATACCTAAAGGCTGTCGTGATTCCTGACATGGGTGGGCGCCTCTACTCGCTGTACGACAAGGTGGACAAGCGCGAGGTTTTCTACCGCAACAACGTCGTGAAATACGGCCTGGTGGCGCTGCGCGGGGCGTGGATTTCCGGCGGCATCGAGTGGAATTTTCCGGACGGACACACGGTCGTGACTGTCTCGCCGGTCGCTTCCACGGTGTTGAAAAACGCCGGCGAGAGCGCCACGGTCGTGGTGGGTGACATCGACAAGGTGAGCGGGATGCATTGGGAAGTGGCGCTCACGCTGCGCCGCGGGGAAGCGCGCCTCGGGCAGCACGTCACGCTCTACAACTGCCAACCGCTCCCTCATCTCTACTGGTTCTGGGCCACGGCGGCCGTGCCCGCTACCGAGGACATGCAGTTCATTTATCCTATGCGCGAAGCCATCCCGCACAGCAAGGGCGTGGTGTGGTCGTATCCGATCCACGACGGCATCGATTGGAGCTGGTACAGGAACGTTCGTGAGCCGACCTCGCTTTTCGGGCGGCAGGTGCACCGCACCTTCTTCGGCGCTTACTACCACAAGTCTGATTGTGGCGTCGTCCACGTCGCGGACTTCCGCGAAGTGCCTGGGAAAAAGACCTGGACCTGGGGCGTGGCGGACAACGGCTTGATCTGGACCGATCTGCTGACCGACCACGATGGCGCGTACAACGAAATCCAGGCTGGGCGCTATGAGACACAGTTGAACTACGAGTTCATCCCGCCGGGCCGCGTCGAAGCGTTCACCGAGTATTGGTATCCGGTGCATGGCTTGGGCGACGGGTTCGTAGAAGCCACGAACGAACTGGCGTTGAACGTTCATTCCCTGCCTGCCTCGGGCCAGCAGAAAGCGCGGGTTGAAGTGAGCGTCTCACCGGCGCTCGCCATCGCTGCGCCCAAGATTCGCGTGCTCGTAGGTTCGAAACTGCTGCGCGAGTTCAGTGTCGCCGCGCTCACACCGCTCAAGACGGGCCGATTTTCTGTGGCCGTCGAAAACCTGGATGAGGCTCGCAAGAATTTGCTCGTCGAAGTTCGCTCCGCAAACGGCCCGACACTCGCCCGCTGGTCGGCCGCCGATCCGACTGATGGCAATCTGGATTTTGTTCCAGCGGCAGGCAAGACACCGCCTCCTCCCAAGCCGCCGGAAAAGATGACAGTGGAGGAACTCTACCTCTCCGGCGTCGAGGTGGAAAAGGATGGCAAAGAGGACGTCGCGGCGGAAATCTACCAGCAGGTGCTGGATCGCGATGCCGGCTACCTTCCGGCCCTGCTCAAGCTCGCCTGGAGAAGCTATCAAGCGGGGGACTTCGCGGCAGCGGAAGGTTTCATCGCGCGAGCTTTGGCGCGGGATTCGGCCGACCCCCGCGTTCATTACGTAGCCGGAGTGGTCTATCGAGCCGCCCGGCGCTGGACTCTGGCAGCCGACGCGCTCTGGGCCGCGATCCATTACGGAGGCCCGCCGGGGCCGGCGTTTGCTGCGCTGGGCGAAATCGCCCTGCAGCAGAAAGAATATGGTGAGGCGGTCAAACTCTTTCGACAGGCGCTGAGCTCCAATCCCGACGACGCGCGGGTGCAAGCGGATTTGGCGGTGGCGCTACGCCTGGCAGGGCGGACTGCCGAGGCTGGAAAGGTCGTGGATGCAGCCTTGAAGAGGATGCCCCTGCTTCCCTTCGCGCGGGCTGAGGAGTGGCGATCGTCCACCGCCAAAGCGGCGAACGCGGCAGGGGCCGCAAACCGCGAGAACTGGGAAAAAACCTTCACTTACGACGTCCAGAAGTATCTCGATGTCGCCGCTTGGTATCGCCGGCTCGGCGATCT
>JAIQGB010000118.1 GCA_020072905.1 Terriglobia bacterium
TGTTGCGAGGGGGCCAAGCGATGAGCCGAGGCCAGGGAAAGAAACGCTTCGTCCTCGGGGCCGCCTTGATTCTGTTCGCACCGCTTGCCGGTCTCAACTATGCACTGTCTACCAGTAATTGGTCTCGTACGGCGAACGCGGAGGCAAGTGGAGCGGGCGGCATGCGCGCCATCGTGACCGCCCAAATAGCTTTCACGTCAAACGCCAAGCTGGATGTGAACAGGAACGGCATCGCGGAGTTCGGCACGCTCGCCCAGTTGCAGCAGGCCGGACTCCTTATGGAAAGCCACGTGATGACACCGAGCAGCAGCTATCGTTACGTCCTGGAGGTGACAGGAGACCCAACCCGGGACGAAAAAGAGTACTTCCTTTACGCCACGCCGAAGAGATATGGGAGGTCTAGCGGCGGGATTAGCCTTTCGCTCCTCAACCTGTGGTGGCCCCGGCCTACCCCAGCCCAACGAACCTTTGCCGCTGACGAAACGGGGGTGATCCGCTTCGCGGACGTGGGTGGGTCACGCCCCGTGACGCGTTTAGAAGCGCAAAAGTGGGAGCCCGTCCAATAGCAGCCCGCGGCCCGCCGGAGTAACGGCGGGGATACCGACGGACCGTTGCGCCGCCGCTGCGGAGAGGATTCAATGAGTCCGATCGGACACTTGCAGTACGGCTGGTGGTTCGCCCACTGGGGAAGCTTCAGCCGCCGGGAGCGCGCCGTGATCGCCCTGGCCGGCGTCGGACCGGACCTCGACGGGCTGTCACTGCTCGCCGGGGGAGATGCCTTCCATCGCTACCACCACATCCTGTTTCACAACGTCGGAGCAACGCTGGCCGTGCTCGCGCTCGCCGCTGCGGTCTTCTGGCGACGCCCGCGTGTCTGGATGTTGGTAGGTTTCGCCTTCGCCGTGCACATCGTGGAGGATTACGTCACCGTGGGGTGGGACCAGCTTCCGTTCCAACCGTTCAGTCCCACAATCATCAATCTCTCCCACCAACTTCCCACTTGGCTGGTGCAGGGAGTCTTCCAAGTCACCGCGATGGTCTTCATCTTCGGGATAACGGTGTGGATCTATCTGCGCCACCAACGCACGCCGCTGGAAATCATCTCGCCCGCCCTCGATCGCCTCATCGTCAACTACGCCGTCCTGCCCTGGAAGAACCGCTGCGCGAAATGCGGCTGCCGCGCCCACTTCCGTTGTGGCCAATGCGCACATGACTTCTGCGCCGTGCATTCCCATGTCGGCCGGGATCTGAAGGTGCGTTGCGGCGCCTGCGCGGCTTGAAGCAGCTTCACTGCTGCGGCGATGCGGGCAGCGGCTGGATCTGCACCAACTGGCCGCGGCCGACGCCCGGGCCGAAGCTGAGCGTATCCATGGGGCAAACGCTCACACAGATGCCGCAGCCGATGCAGGAAGAATTCTCGTTGGTAATCGAGTCCTGCTTGAGCGCGAAGTTCATCACGTCGATGCCCACCTGGCAGTTGCGCGAGCATTCGGTGCAGCCGATGCATTTGTCGTTGGCGCGGATTTCGAAACGGCTCCAGCCGAGCTTCGTGTACGCCTTGCTGAACAAGTGCATCAGCTTGGCGAGCGGGCACCAGTAGCGGCACCAGACTTTCCCGCCCAGGAAGGGATAGAGAGTGACGGGCAGGATGCCGACCAGCCACACGTCAACGGCAAAGTGGTAGATTTCTCCGCCCCAATCCGCCGGCGTGCGGAAGAGGGTGACGGTGTCCTTCAGCAGAATGAATCCCGTCACCAGCACGGCCGCGCCCAACACGGCATGATTCATCCACTCCCACTTGATGCTGGTGCGGCCTTTCGGCGCAAGGTGCCGCCAGCGGTCGCCGAAAGTCTCCGCCAATCCGCCACATCCGCAAATCCACGAGCAGTAGCGCTTCCCGTGCCACAACACGAAAATCGGGATGATCACGAAGGTCAGCAGGATTCCCCAGATCACCCAGATAATGTGCGGATTGAAGAAGAACGTGTAGAAGAACAACGGCCACGCATAAACGATTCCGTAAGCGCGCCACGATTGCTGCGCAAAGGTGGGATCCGTCGCCAGCTTTGCGCCGACCCATTGATACTTGACCGCCCACTGGAAGAGGAATTCCGGGATCAGGAACATCGCCCACTGGAAGGAAAGCAGGCTGACATAGCGCCAGATTTGGAATCTATCCTTACGGTCCAGCCCCCAGCGCTTGAGCGCCTGGATACCGAACACGGTCATCAGCAGGGTGTAGAGCACCGTGTACCAGAACGACCAGGGGCGATTGAAGAGCGATAGCACCCCATAGCCCCAGTCGCGATAGGGCCAGAACTCCGCGCCCGCTCCCACTTTGACGCCATACACCGTGTAGCAGGCGAGGAAGGAGATGCCCAGCCACGCGTAACGGTCCTGCTTGAGCCCCAAACCGATGAGCGCGGCGAAGGCGGCAAGCGCAATTGCGCCGCCGGCCAAGGTCGGAATGGAGTTCAAGGGGTGAATGCCAATGTGCGCGTGCCCGCCCATAAACCACAACCCGGCGAGCACCGCAAGCGCGAGCGCGGCGGCGCGGAAGAAGTTCCCCGTCCACTCGTTTTCGAGGCGAATTCCCAACGACTTCAGGAATTTGACCGGCAACTCCGCGCCTACCAGCACGAAGGCGTGGTGGCAAGGCACGGTGATGTTTTCCTGGTGGCCGCCGCGGTCGATCTCGATCGTGGCAGTGCGCTCGCCGAACTCTTTGACGTTGGAATTCAGGATGAGCTCGACGCGCTTTTCGGCGACGGCTTGGTTGAGCTTGCGTTCGTTATCTTTAAAGATGCGACTGAACTCGCTGCCGCGATAGGAGAGTTGGACGCGGTTCTGTTCGGCAAGGACGAGCGCCGCTTCGATGGCGCTGTTTCCGCCGCCCACGACGAGGATGTCTTCATTCTTGTAATGGCGCGGGCTGTAAAGCCGGTGATAGACGGTCTCTTGTTCCTCGCCCGGCACTTTGAGCTTGCGCGGATTACCGCGCTGTCCTGTCGCCAGAATGACGCGCCGGGCGCGGTAGTCAGCCTTGTCGCTCGTGACAAGAAACGTGCCGTCCGGCTGCCTGTGGAGGGACTTCAGACTTTCTTCCGGCCGCACGTCGAGCTGATTGTCGTTGACGATCTGGTTCCAGCGCTCGAGCAGGTCCTCCTTGCGCGCGCCATCGAGCCAAAGCTTGCCTTTGGGCGGCGAGGCGTCGGGCTCGGCGTAAACCCATTTCCCTTCCGGAAAATTCTCAATGGTATTCGCGACCTTGCTCTTTTCGAGCACGAGGGCGCGCAGGCCCTTGTCTTTCGCCGCCAGCGCCGCATTCAATCCCGCGGCTCCGGCTCCGACGACGATCAAGTCGTAGACACCCGAATCGCTGGACTTGGCGTCAGGTTTCGCGACGATGTGCTCGATGACCTCAAATCCCTGCGCCATCGCCAGCTTGATGACCGGGGCGCCGGCAAGATCGCCGATGATGTAGAGCCCCGGGACATTGCTCTCGTTGTGCGCTTTGAGCGCCGGACGCCGCGTCGGCAGGTCCGAGCTGGTAAGCACGCCCTCGAGTTTTTCCCGGACCTTCTTCAGCATTTCATTTTCACTATTCACGCCTTTCGCAGCCCGGCCCGTGCCGTTTCCGATTCCATGGTGGGATTCAGTTTTGCGCCGCATCCTGAGCATTGCCGCGCCGAGGGGTGATTCTCCGTGCCGCATTTCGGGCACGCCTGGGGAGAATAGGTTGAGGCGATCTTGCCGAGGCCGGGCGGAATCCCCGCCAGCGCCCGCACCTGGCACTTGGGCAAGGCCAGGAGCACGGCGTAAGCCGGCAGATTGCCCGCCAAGGTGAGGACGAGCCAGACGAGCGGCCGCCGCCCGACGTGAAACGCCCGGTGCGCCGCCAGGGCGCCGAAGATGAGCCCTGCCAGCACGTAAAATCCGAAATAGAGCCAGGCGTAGGAAGCCTGCGCGTTGAGCGAACTCGCGTCGAGAAATGCGCCGCGCGGCTTCAGCTTGCCGAGGAATTTTGCAGGGCTCGCATGGAGGCGATTGTCACAGTCCCCTCGATGCACAGGAACCCGCTGACCGTCGACGAGATAGACCACGTCATCAGGTCCGATCGGCTTGTTGCAGACCACGCAAGTCTCGCCGGGGTTCGGCTGCACCTGGCGCGTGAAGATTTGGCTGGCCTTGGTACTGAGAGAATCGGTCTGCTGCCGTTCTTCCCCACCGCCCGCCGGACGCTGCGCCGCGAGGAGCCGCTGAGGAGGGACGAGCAACAGAAGTAGCAGCGCCCCTGCTAGAAGGGCAACCTCCACCCTGGAGTCCATGACGCGAGCCTCCGTCGATGCCTGCCCCTGCCTCGGGACCGCCCACCGCCCCGTCCCACGATTGTAATTGAAACCGGAGGCGAAGTCAGACCGAAGATCACCCGACCTTTGTCAAGACTTCTCCATCGGCCCTGAAGGTTCACCGCGAGATCAGCCCTTGGTCGTACCGGGCGGCGCCGCTTTCTGTCTTGTAATTCCCCTCCAATGTGGTATGAATCACGGCGGCGTTTGGCCGAGAATTGCAGAGCGCCGTTCGACGGCGCAGGGTGCAGCGGAAATGACTCGCGCCATGGGCCAGCCGCCGTCAACGACGTGGATTATCCCCGGAGATTCATATCCTGCCAGGATGGAGAGGAAGAACCATGAGTGACGAAATCAATCGACGAGATTTTATGAAGCGCGCGGCGGCGATTTCGGCCGTCACGAGCATTTCGATGGCGGGCCTGAGCACGGACAAGGTGCTCGGCGCCAACGAGCGCATCCGCCTAGGCGTGATCGGCACGGGACGCCAGGGCATCGACGACATGCAGAACTTTATGAAGCATGGCGTGGAAGTGGCGGGCGTCTGCGACGTCTTCGAGCCCAACCTGCAGAAGGGCCTCAAAGCCGCGGGCGGGAACGCCAAAACCTACAAAGACTTTCGCCAGTTGCTCGACGACAAATCCATCGACGTGGTTATCAACGCCACGCCCGACCACTGGCACGCCCTGCCCACCGTCGAAGCGTGCAAGGCGGGCAAAGACGTTTACACGGAGAAGCCCATCTGCGTCGCTGTCGAAGAGGGCAAGAAGATGGTGGAGGCCGCGCGCAAGTACAAGCGTGTGGTGCAGGTGGGGCTGTGGCAGCGCTCGAATGCGCACTTCCAGAAGGCCGTGCAACTGGTGCAGGACGGCCTGCTCGGCAAAGTCACCTACGTACGCACCTGGAATTACTCCAACATCTACCCCGAGGGCATCGGCAATCCGCCCGACGCCGAACCGCCCGCGGGGCTCGATTGGGATTTCTGGCTCGGGCCGGCGCCCAAGGTGCCTTACAACTGGAACCGCTTCGGCGTGGGCGACCGCTGGTCAACCTTCCGCTACTTCTACGACTACGCCAACGGCTGGCCGGGTGACTGGGCCGTGCACCTGATGGACATCGTGCAGTGGGCCATGAAGGTGGACGGACCGAATACCATCAGCGCGCAGGGCTCCAAGTTCTATCTGCAGGACAACAGCGATACCCCCGATACGCTGCAGATCACCTGGGAGTATCCCCACTTCGTCGCCACCTACGAAAACCGGTTGTGCAACAGCCATTCGCCCGCCCAGCACGGCTACGGGATTGTCTTCAACGGCACCGACGGCACGATGTTCCTCGACCGCAGCGGCTTCCAGGTGTTTCCAGAACCGCTGACGGAAGGCGATTACCGCGAAATGCACCGGCGGGGGGGCAACGAGGAACATGAGATGCGGGGCAAGACGCCGGAAATGAAGATGCCCCAGATCGATGATGGCCTGCTCGAACACGTCGGCAACTTGCTGGAATGCATGCGCACGCGCAAGACCCCGCAGACGGATATCGAGTACGGTTATCACAGCACCACCGCGTGCCTGCTCGGCAATGTCGCGCTGCGTAGCAAGGAGCGCGTGGAGTGGGATGTCGCCAGCCAGAAGCTCATCAAAGGCAGCCCGGCTGCGCAGAAGCTCCTCGACCGCGAATACCGCGCGCCGTGGAAGCTGACAGTGTAAAGAGCCACTGAGACACAGAGGTACAGAGCGCGATAAGTTCCCGACCTCCGTGCCTTTGTGTCTCCGTGGCAGAAGCTCAGGCCATCACGCTACGGGACCGACACGACGTAGATCGCCGTCGCGTCGGTGCCGGCTTCGCTGGGGACGATGAAGGCCAGAGTGTGCTGGCCGTCGCCGGCGAGTGAAGAAATGGGCCGGCCCATGGCAGGAATGGTCACAGGCACAAATTCCGCCGAAGAAGTGAGCCGATTCACCTGCCCTTCGCAGTAGCAGTAGAGGGCGAGCTCGTTGGCCTGTTCGGCGGGCGCGGCGGCAAAGATGATTCCCCGCGGGCCCGTCGTTTGTCCCTGGATGCGGCCGAAGACCGGCGGAGCGCCCTGCGCCGCCTTCTTGGCCTTGACCGGCTGTGTCGGGTCGCCGCTCAGAACCAGCGTACTCACGTTGCCCGATTCCATCGCCACGAGAAGCATCTTCAGGGGGGCCTCACCGATTCGTGCGGGAAGGATCTCCGCAGTCTCCGAATCTTCGGGCGCCGGACGCAGGTCCTGAAAATTCTTATTCGCCACGGCGCGAAAGAACTGTTCCGTGGCGGCCTCCGGCGGGGAACCACGCCGACCAAAGACTGCCTCGTCGTGGCTGGCGAAGATCGGCACAAGCAGCTCGCTGGGCTTGAGGGGAAGCTCAAGGGGAATCGGCACATCTTTCAGTCCTTGTGGAGTCCAAAGAAAGAGGCCCGAACCCGGCCGCTTGCCACCCAATCGCGCCCCGAACAGGACGTTGCCAGCCGAGCTGATGACCGGCGCCGAGAATTCCAGGAAGGTGGAATCCGGGCTCCCCGGAACGGCATTGCCGCTTGCGGCGACGGCCAGCGCCCCCTCCCTCGAAATACGAATCACCGCCTGGGCGGGCACGTCGTCCTTGAGCGCGGCAGTGAAGGCGATCAGGCCGGCATTGTTCAGGCTGGGCGCACTGAACGATTCGTAGGCTGCCTTGGGCACGGGCGACCGCAGCCCTTGAAAGGCCACGACGGAAAATGTGACGCCCTCCGAACGCATCACGGCCTTCAGGTCGCTCTTGGCGCCGCGCATCGAGGTGAGGAAAACCACATCCCTCGCGTCGTTCATCACCAGGTTCGAAAACGGTCCAAGGGCAAATCCCGCGTGGTCCGGCACACCCCAGCTGCTGGCGAGCAGCAGCCGGGTGTTCGATTGCGCGCGCGTGCTCGTTGCTGAGAACATAACGAACAGCGCAACCAAGAGGTGCTCCAGAGCTAACACGGAGGCGCGAGCGTGTCTCCCATCTCGTTTCATCATCAGAACCTGAATTGCGAGTGAATCGCACGCTAGCATTGACGTCGGGGCAAGGTCAAGTAGCGATGGCAAGCCTGCTGCATTCCTCTGGCGGGCGCGCCAGGAATTCACGGCAGTTCTCCATAAGCCCCGGACTACCCGCCCGGCGGATAAGCGTCAGCCGTAGGCTGCCGACAACGCCCAGGGAGGCTGCTATGACCCGTGTTTTCTTCGCCCTCCACGGGTCAGGAGCACTGCCCCTTGCTTCTTCTGCCCTCCGTGAGCTTTGCCTCTCCTCATGGCAGCAGGCTTGCGTCCACTCCGTCCGTACGGCTGGAGTGTGGACACATGGCGAGAATGCCTTGGCTGCGCATCGGAGTTACGACGGCAATTGCGGCCGTCATCGTCTGGCGAGTACCCATGGCGGCTCTCGGCTCCGCCTTCCGGACCGTGCGGGTCGGCTGGATGCTGGCGGCACTGGCGTGCGTGGCGCTGATGGTCCTCGCGCGTTGGTGCCGCTGGCACCGCTTGCTGGCTGCGGGAGGCCACGCCCTTCCCTTTCGCGATTCCGCTCGCTCGATGCTCGGGGGATTCACGCTCGGCGCGGTTGCTCCCGGCCGCTTGGGCGAGCTGGGCCGCTGCTTGTTTGTTAGCGAGGCGGCGCGGCCGCCAGTGCTCCTGCTCAATATCCTCGACCGCGCGCTCGACATGTGGGCGCTGGCGAGTTGCATGGTGGTCAGTCTGATGGCCCTGGCGCCACGGCCTTACGGCGTTTTCTCGCTCGGCGTCTGGCTGGCGCTCCTGCCTGTAGCCATGGGCTTGCCCGCCCTCGTACCGGCCCTGGCCGGCTTGCCGTGGTGGGGCGGAGACTTCCGGAAGAAACTGGCGGCCAGCGCGCAGTCGCTCCGCGCTATTCGCATCGCCCCGTTTGCCGCCTGGGCATTCCTCTCCACGTTGCTCGACCTCATGACCTTCTTCTGTCTGCTGCGCGCATTCGGCGAAGTCGATTTCCGCGCCGCGCTTGTCACCTTTCCCTGGATTGTCACCGCCGGCGGTCTGCCGCTGTCGGTGGGTGGCCTCGGCCCGCGCGAAGGAGTGGCCGCGATGCTCCTCGCCCGCTTCGCAATCCCATCCGCCGTGGCGCTCGACGCGGCGCTGCTGCTCCACGTCTTCTCGGGATTGCTGCCCGCCGCCGCCGGAGCCCTCTGGCTTGCCTGCTCACGCTCGCCGGCGAGCCTGCGCGAGATCCGGCTGCCGGAATCGCTGCTCCAAGGTCCGTAGCGGGAAGTACGAATCGCCGCGGTGTTTCATTGGCGGCGAGACAGCGCTTCGAGCAACTGGCGTTCGATGCTGCGGAATCCCGGGACATCGCGCACGTAATCGGTGAAGGACCGGATCGCCTGATTCGCCAAGCGGTCGGCTTCGGCAGGATTCTTCTCCTTCAGAACGCGGAGCAGCTCGTAGTCCTCGATTCCCTCCCGCATGGCTTCCAGGCGAATCGAGCTGTAGACCGATTTGTGCGCCGGGTCGGGATAAACGATGAAGGCGTCGCCGGGCGGGAGCAACTCGGTGTTGTTGTCGATCACCGGCTGGGTGTCGTTCGTGGGCTCGGGCGACCAATAATTCCAGCCCCAGTGGAGGAAGCCGGTGAAGCCGTAGCGGAAGTTAAGCCAGTGGAGCAACCGTACTTTGAGCAGGGGATAATCAATCAGGCGGTTCAGATAGCGTTTGTTGGGAAAGAGGCAGGTGTAGAACCATACCTCGTGCCCGCCCTTCATGCGCGCGTTGAGCAGGTCCATCTGGTCGTCGAACAAGCCGAGTTGTGGCACCCAGACGTCGCAATTCTGGCGCAGCTCGTCGGGCATGTGCTCCGCGTCGACGGCGTCCATGGTCCGTACGCCCGGCAGGTAGCGCCTGACCATCGCCGCATACCGCGCGTAGACGGGCGGCTCCGTCCCGTGCGCTTCGTCGAGAATGTGCTGCAAGTAGAATCCCTTCCAACCCTTTGCTTCGAGGTGTGTGTTCAGCGCGGAGAGGAATCCCGCCAGGAACGATTCGGCGCGTGGGTCGTCCGCAGGGACGGCGAGAGTCTGCACCTGACCGTTCGCGGCCTGGAAGATGTCAACTTGCAGGGCGCCGTTGTAGCCCTCTCGGCCGCGCCCCAGCACGTGCCCGCCCTCGATGTAATCCATCGCCCCTGCCTTGCGGAAGGTCTCGACCCAGCGATCGAAGTTCGCAAAGTCGTAACGAAGCTCTCCGCCCTCGACACTCGGCACGATCAGTTCCATGAGGGGCGTGATGATGACGTTCTGGCGATGTTCCGCCATGACCCGCGCGAGGTTTTCAACCAGCGTCCACCAGTCCGGCGAAAAGATCGCCGCGTTGTAGAACTGCCGAGTGGCTTTGTCGGAGAGGTTGAACCAGTTGGTGACCTTCAGCGTCCGCGCCTCGGGCACCGTGGCGGCCACCACGCGCACGACAAAGCCTGCCCTCGCCAGATTCCGCGTGCCCGCGCGCACCGTCACCGCTCCGCGATAAACGCCGGGAGCAGCATCGCCGGGGACCGCCACGCTGATCCAGAAGGATTGCGTGTGGTTCGCCTTGACGTCGATGGGGAAATCGAGGAGCGGATCGGGAAACCAACCGGGCGATTCACCGACCAATTCTTCGGGCGGCGTGTTCTTGGTGTGGGATCCCACCACGACGTAACCAATAGCTGGTCTATGTGATTTTTGCTGTGGAAACCGTGTTCCTCTACCCATGGGCCGTGGCGTTTAAGGGACTCGGCTTTGGCGCGTTCATCGCGATGATGGTGTTTGTGCTGCT